>JAAYZI010000067.1 GCA_012514925.1 Deltaproteobacteria bacterium
AAGGTTGGCATGAGAATTTGAGGGAGTTTATCGATTCCAATTACGAATTACGGGCGTTGATTCCCAAGTATTTTAAACCGGGTGAGGCGAAGAGGCTTCGTCGCAACTATGTCCTGCCAACTAGCAATCAATTTGAGTTATCAATTATAAAGATTATTCGAACCTGTCTAGCAAAGAAATATTTCTGGGATTGTTCCAAGGTTTTTGAGTTTGGTTGTGGAACCGGTTATCATTTAGTTTCCTTAGCCCAACTTTTGCCGCAAAGCGAAATTATAGGTTTAGATTGGGTTACGGCATCGGTTCAAATAGTTCAACTCCTGGCTGAAAAATACAAGCTGCGCTTGCGTGGTGGCATATTCGACTATTATCAACCGGACAGATCTTTGGATCTAGATGCAACCAGTGCCGTCTTTACTTTTGCTTCATTGGAACAGATCGGCGACCGCCATAAAGAATTTATTGATTTCATTCTAGAGCGTAAACCCAAAATTTGCCTCAATGTTGAGTGTTTGGAAGAATTGTACGACCCTGGGGATCTCCTTGACTTCCTGGCGCTCCACTATCACCGCCGCCGCGGCTATTTATCCGGTTATCTCGGCCGACTGCGTGAACTCGCTGAGAGAGGACGGGTGGAAATTATCGAAGAACGTCGTACCTTTTTTGGAAGTACCTATCATGAGGCGTATGCCTTTGTTGCTTGGAGACCATTATGAATAAGCTTGAAGTGCAAAAGACCGTCTTGGAGGGGGTCCTGTTGATAAAACCTACGACCAACTTTGAAGATTTTCGCGGAAGTTATGTGGAGACCTACAACGAAAAACTCTACCAAGAGGCTGGTATCACGACGCGGTTTGTACAGGACAACGCCTCTACATCTACTAAGCACGTATTGCGTGGAATCCATGGCGATAAGGTGACGACCAAGTTGATCAGCTGTTTGCTGGGGAAATTTTACATGGTAGTCGTTAATTGGAATAAAGATTCGCCGCAATTTGGCCAGTGGGAAGCGTTCACGCTATCAGAAGCGAACCGGTTGCAGGTCTTGGTCCCTCCTCAGTTTGGCCTGGCACATTTGGTCTTAAGTGATCGCGCCATTTTTGCTTATAAGCAATCGACCTACTACGACCGAGCTTCTCAGTTCACTTTGGTTTGGAATGATCCGCGTCTGAATATTTGGTGGCCGGTAAAGGAACCTATCCTTTCACGGCGTGATCTTGGTCTAGAAGGCTAATTTGTTGAGATGTCTTCTTACCAGTCAGCTGAAAGAAGGCGGAAGCAGATCTCCAATTTGGGGCATCTAACCGGGGAGTGCTAGTGTTTGCACCATTGAGCTTAAGGATTTAGAAATGACGGTTGATCGCATCGGCTTAGATCCTACAAATCTTAGTCCGGAACTACTCAGAGAGAAAGGTCGAGAACTGAGAGCCGCCTGTATCCGCATGGCTCATCAGGGTAAAGAAAGTCACCTAAATGGGGCTTTGAGCAGCGTCGACATCCTGATCGCGCTTTATTATGGTTTTTTAAGAACGACGCCGGATAATCCTGAAGATCCGGAGCGTGATCGCTTTATATTTAGCAAGGGGCATGCCTGCACCAGTCTTTATGCAATTTTGGCTGATCAGGGATTCTTTCCCAAGGAGTGGCTTGCTCGCTATGCAACCGATGATACCCCGCTCCCCAGCCACCCTTGCTCTCATGCTTTGCCGCTTCTGGAGTTCTCTTCGGGCAGCCTGGGTCACGGACTCGGGGTGGCCAGCGACATTGCCTACGCCTTAAGGGCTAAAGGATCTTCCAGCCGTGCTTGCGCTCTGATTAGCGACGGCGAATGCAATGAAGGTAGTACTTGGGAAACAGCTTCTTTTGCCTCGCTGCATAAACTAGACAACCTGCTTTGTGTTGTGGATTATAACGGCATTCAGTCTATTGGGAAAACTAAGGACTTGATGGGGCCAGTAGAAGTTGTGGTGAAACGTTTTGAAGCTTTCGGTTGGGGAGTAAGGTATGTAGATGGTTTAAACCCCAGCGCTATGATTAGTATCTTATCTGGATTTCCATTCGAACAAGGACGTCCGTCAGCTTTGATAGCGCATACTCGCGCTGGAGCCGGAGTCTCATTTATGGAAGACCAGGTTTTGTGGCATTATCGCACACCTTCTGCCGACGATCTTGAAAAAGCCTTAAAAGAATTAGGGCAGTCTTAGACTGAGTTGTTATGCGCAAAGCTTTTGCTGATACATTGGTAAGTCTGGCTGAGAAAGATTCCCGTGTGGCTTTGATTACCGGAGATCTGGGCTTTCAAGCCTTCGATGAATTTGCCCGCAAGTTCGGTAAGCGCTACATAAATGTGGGGGTGGCCGAGGCTCAGATGGTCTATCTTGCTGCAGGCATGGCGCTTGAGGGCTATCGACCTATTGCTTATTCAATCGCTTCTTTTGCTACGGCTCGGCCATTTGAGCAACTCCGTTTTTGCGTGGGATATCATAAACTGCCGGTCATCTTAGTTGGCGCGGGCCGTGGGTACTTGTATTCGAATAGCGGGGTTTCGCATCATGCTGGCGATGATCTGGGATTGCTTAGCCTTATCCCCAATATGACCGTTGTCGCCCCAGGAGATCCGGTTGAAATTAAAGCGCTACTCCCGCAGTTGCTGCAACTTGACGGGCCGGCGTATTGCACGGTCGGAAGGTACGGCGAACCCGTCTTTGCGGCGGAAGAGGCACCGATGCTGGGTCGCGGACGGCGGATTCGTTCAGGAGAACACACAGTCATTCTTAGTGTCGGCGAAATCGCCAATGAGGTTGTGCATGCGCTAGATGAATTAAAATCAGAAGGTATTTATCCTGCCGCATATCAGTTTCATACGGTAAAGCCTCTCGACATTGAACGGCTCAACCTATTCTCACGGGAGTTCAAAAATATTATTGTCGTTGAGGAACATGTGCCCAACGGTGGATTGTGGGCGGCTGTGGTCCAACATTATGCAAGTGCAAGTGATCGTCCGATAGTTAGGCGCCTTGGAATTCCGGACCGGTTTATGCTTGGCAATCTCAAACAGGCAGAGTTAAGAAGGCGCAACGGCCTCGATGCGCCCACCATTGCAAAGGCCTGTCGGGAAGCTGTTGGGCGACCTAAGAAATGTATTTAATGCGTGCTTATAAGATTACAGTATGAAAGTTCGCGTTTTATTAGTTAACCCTGCGCTTCTAGAGTTTGAGCCTAACAAGGAGGTTACCCCTCTCATGACGCGAGGAGGATCTGACACGGTGGAAGTTTGCAGTCATGCATAAGTGTATTAGGAGTAAGGAATGAATTCTTGTTCTCAATCGACTCTCAGCATTCGGCCTTTAAATGTTGCCGAACTACTTATGTCTGCGCGTGCAGCCGCATCAGGTGGAAACGTTGAGGTAGCTGCACAGTGTTATCATAAAGCCGTGAAGTATTTCCCTCAAAACATAGATGCATGGCAAAGTGTAGGATCGTTTGCTGCGGAACGAGGAGACGCTGCTTTAGCTCAAGCGGCTCTTGCGAAAGTGAGTGAGCTAACAGGCGCCTGTGGCGCGCAGGCTAGTTCTAATAATCAAACGGCAGCCGACGCAGCCCTGGAACAGCTTAAGGCGGGGACGTTTTTTTCCCAAAAAGTTCAAATAGAATGCCTTGATGATCGCATGGTTTTATTTGAGAGGCTATGTACTAATAAGCGGGTTTTACACATAGGCTGCGTTGACTATCCTGTTTTCGACCCTGCCAATAATTTACATATAAAATTAAGCAAAATCTGTTCTTCCCTAGATGGGTTGGATTTAAATGCCGACGGGTTAGAGATCCTGAAGAGATATGTATCGGGGAACTATTATACCGATGTCAGTCAGGTTAGTGGTCACTACGATGTTGTGTTGGTACCCGAGACGATTGAGCATGTCGATAATATCAGGATGTTTTTAGAGGAGCTTGCGAAGTTAAGCTTTACTCGTATTCTGATCACCGGGCCCAATGCCTTTTTGCCGAATGACAATGGGAATAATTGGCTTGATGCTCAAACATACCTTGAGTATGTGCATCCTGATCATAATTGTTGGTTTAGTCCTTATACCTTAAGTAACTGCTTACGCAAGTACACTGATTGGCGTGTGACGAACACTTATTTAATGCATAACGGGTTGATGGTCGGATGTTTAGCCGAGCAGCCGACCGACTGGGTTCCTAGAAAAATACCACGCCGTGTGCATTTTTACTGGGGGAATGAAAGCACCTCTTTCATGCGCTACCTTACGGTATATTCTTTTCTTAAATTAAATCCGGATTGGGAGGTGAATTTATATATCCCAGCAAGTAAGTACGAAGGGACGGAAACCCCTTGGGTTACGGGAGAGAGTTATGACGGAGTAACATATCGTGGTAGAGACTACAGCTCAGACTTGTACAGCCTACCAGGAATTAAGCTTTGGGAGGTGGACTTTTCGGGCTATCCTTTTATCATGAACGCTCCTGAAAATTACAAATCTGATCTTTTTAGGTGGTATATTCTAAGTCATGAAGGCGGGCTTTATAGCGATATTGATATCTTGTATTTTAGGCCCATGCGAGAAATATTTTTTAATACTCTCGACTATGTGGACCTTGATACAGTAGTTTGTTTACAGCAGTATGGCCATATTATAGGTTTTTTATTGTCGAGTCCCGATAACCCTCTCTTCCGGAGCTTGTTGGATAGTTGCGAACGTTTTTTCACTTCGGCCACTTATCAAGCGATAAGCGCTCCGATGGTTAATAGTCTTTTCCCAACTTTCGAGAGCTTACAGATTAGTTTTCCCAGATTGCATTTTTGCAACATGCCGATGAGCGTGGTTTACGCATTAGATCACGTCACGATTCCTTTGGCTTTTCAATCTAACGACATGTCTCACTTAAAACCCGACACTATTGGAATACATTGGTACGCTGGCCATAAGGTATCGCAAGCTATGAATAGCATGCTAGACAGTCAAAACCTAAGTGCTACGGAGTGCATTTTTACGAAGAAGGCTAGAGAAGTCTTCCCATAGCGAAGTCAGGAAATAATTTAGGCCGCGAGTATATCGCGAAGTCATTCCTACTTTAATAAAAAACAGGGGTCGTGCCGGAATCGATAAATTCTAATGCCTGACGAACACGATTCTCGGATGTGTGAAACTTTAAAAGCTTAGCGCACGCGCTCTCGCCAATTTGCCTGGCAAATGCCTGGTCATTGATCAGCCGTTCAACGTGGGTGCGGATTTGCGATAGGTCGCCTCTTTGGTAAAACAGGATATCCTGATTAGGAGTAAACAGTCTCTTGGTAATTGGCTTGGCATCACTAATCTCCGGTGTCAGAACTACCCTTCCGGTTGCCATGGCTTCTACTACTCGGGAGGGAAAACATTTGGTGTAAGCAGGCGGATTTAAAATGGCCGCCCACTGTTGCATGCCCGCCATAAACAGTTTGAATATTTCTTCCCGGACACGGCGCAAATTCGAGATGTAGGCATCCACTTCCGGCTCTTCCATAAATTGATACGATGAAAACAATATTTCGTTTAGGCGGTCAAAGAGGGCGGGGTATGGAGATAACTGATCAGGTAGGGGACCACGTTCCAGTAAATTTTTCAGAGAAGGGTCTGCTACAAGAGCGCGTCTTTCTGCGCCATAAATAGAGGCAGGCATGAGCATCTTGGGGATCGGTGTGGGAATAGGCTTTTGATTAATATAGGCTGCGGGCACAAAAAGTGGAAAATACATAGCTTTAATTCCGATCTCGTTAAGACAGCTGATGTCGCATTCATCGACTACCATGGCATGGGTAAGCTCCATTTGCTTCGCCTGCGTAATGGCCATGTTTTTATAGTTGGCCAGGACCGGAGTTTCGTGGATTTCAGCTGCTTCGTACTCTAGGGATTCGGGTATCATACCTACGCGAATGGGAGCTACTGATTTAAGCCAATTAGCTAGCTTCGGCTCATATTCTGTGTGCAGCAAATACAACCAAACCTGGTCGAATTTTTTTTGACCTACTGCCCGCTTAGCAAAGTCTACCCAACCTGGAGGGAGACGTTCATATTTATCAAAATAGGGAAGCAGCGTTACTTCAACACCGTTATCTAGAAAAGCCTGTTCGAATCCAAAAACTCCTCCATACCACCAGGCTTTGGCCCTTTCCCAGCGATGAAATTCCAGCATTACAAAAAGTATTCGTTTAGGTGGCGTTATATTAGTCATAAATGCACTTGTTGCTACTATTCTTTAATTACTACAGTCCTCTAAGAGCTTGCACGTGACAGAAAAGCGGCACCATTTATGCACCTGGCGAACAGTTTTCCGCCCCTTCTAAACCACTTCGCTCTTCTTCCAGTAAGAGAGTCTTCACTTCACAGATACTGTTTAATACCAAATCCGCTTGAGTCAGATGCTCGCGCGCTAGGGTGGTGGATAACGCTATGCACTGCATGCCTGCATTTTTGGCGGATTCAATTCCAAGAGGGGCGTTTTCAATCACCAGA
>JAAYZI010000068.1 GCA_012514925.1 Deltaproteobacteria bacterium
GCGCGAGATATGTATATGTGACAAGGTTTAATAAGAGCCCAGGTTAGCAAAGCCTTTCTGGTGATAGCTGGCAGTGGCGCGGAATTGATTTTACTTTCTCCAGAGAAAGTAATATCCGTGCAAACGGATACCATCACACAGACAATGTTAGATTTCTAAGTGAGTGGTAAACTAAACTACATCCTTAAGCCGCTCGCTATCCTCTCCCGCGCCATCACTTCGGCCATCGCCCCAAAAGGCATGAAGCCTCCTCTTTAGCATAAAGCGTGAGCGGTGCAGCCTGGACTTAACCGCTGGCACTGAAATATGCAAAATCTCTGCTACCTCCCGGCTGGTTAGCCCGTCAACATCCCTCAACACAAAGACAGGCCGGTATTCATCCGGCAGCTTGCTTATGGCTTTACTTAAAGCGAGCAACATCTCCTTTCGCGCAGCAAGATTCGAAGCATCGTGATCCTCGCATGTTTTTAGGATCTGAGGATTTTCGACCCCTGAAATTACATCCTCAAGAGCCACGCTTTGATCTTGACGCCGCTTACGGATTTTCATCAGTCCGGCATTTACCGTAACGCGGTACAACCAACTTGAAAAAGAAGATTTACCTTCAAATCCGTTTATCTTTCTAAAAACTGTAACGAACACATCCTGCAACACCTCTTCGGCGTCTTCCGGACTTCTCGTCAACCTTACCGCTAAGCCATAAGCCTTTTCAGCATAACGCTCAATTAACAGCTCAAAACCTTTCTCTTGACCCGCCCTTAACGCTTCAATTAAATCCAAGTCTGCCATTCCTTCTGCCATAACCACCTCAACCTGATACAACGCCAATTACATAGACGCTTCAACGCAAGAACCTTGCCAAGCAAATCGAAAAACAGAAACTGAGGACTTAACTCCACCGACACGACAGGCAACGCCGCTAAAAAAAGCTTAAGTCTGGGAATCTAATGCGATACCACCGCCATCCAATCAGTAAGAACGATTGTTCGGCAGCGCGCGTGCCGCGATGCTTTTCACCGCGGCACGGTTCATTTTGTGTCAATGAAATGACGCTAGTTGAGTTTAAGCGTCAAAAACCTTGTGCCTTCCTTCTTACGAATCAACACCAAGACCGGGTTAGCCTTATCGATAGATTTTAAGATACTAGCAAGCGTCTCCTCATCTACCACAGACTGATTGTTTATCTCTTCAATAATATCCCCCCGCTCGATGCCCGCGCGATAAGCAGGCGAGTTGAGCTTAACGCCCGTAACGATCACTCCACGCACACTGGCCAATCCCAACGAATTCGCTATATCTTCAGTCACCTTTTGAACTGTAATTCCGATCTCGTTCGGTACTGGCCTAACTTTGTCTTTTTCCTTCTCCGCGAAATCTTTAGAAAGCTCTACGACCTTGGGCTTAAGTATCATGGATTTACCATCTCGTAAGATTTCGACCTCCACAACCCGGCCAATCGGAGTGTTAGCCACAAGCAGGGGCAAATTGTCATGCTCACGCACGGGCTTGCCATCGTAACGCACGATGATGTCTTTGATCTTAAATCCAACCTTATCGGCAGGGCTGCCCTTCATAACATCCGCAACCAGCGCCCCGTGCGCCTCTTTCAGCCGTAAGGCTTCTGCAATATCAGGCGTTACATTCTGAATAATAACGCCTAACATACCACGCGTAACCTTGCCGTTTGTTCGCAGCTGTTGCAGCACCCCCTTAGCCAAGTTTATAGGAATGGCGAATCCGATTCCGATATTGAAACCCGCACCGCCAAACTGAGTGCGTCCCGGACTGAAAATAGCCGTGTTTATGCCTACCACCTGCCCGCACGTATTAAAAAGCGGACCACCTGAACTGCCGGGGTTAATGGAAGCATCAGTCTGTATAAAATCATCGTAAGGCCCGCCTCTGGAAGTAAAACCACGCCTGGATTTAGCTGACACGATACCTTGCGTCACCGTTTGTCCAAGATGGAACTGGTTTCCGATCGCCAACACCCACTCCCCAACTTTAAGCTTCTCCGAATCACCCACAAAAACCGGCACTAACTCTGTTTTTGGTTTAATTTCTATCACAGCTAAGTCGGTTTTTTCATCGACCCCCACTACTTCTGCAATATAGTCGGTTTTGTCATCGAGCAGCCGCACGATAATTTTATCGGACTTTTCGATCACATGATTGTTGGTAACGATATAGCCGCTCTTGTCGACGATAAAACCCGATCCGAGCGAGCGTACTAGCTGCTCTGGGTCATTTCGGAAAAAAGGAAATCCCGGGGTGACAGACTCCTTTTCCTCACTAAACGTCTCGTTCTCCACCGAGATGTTTACAACGGAAGGGCTTAGCACCCGTGCTAATTCCTCAAAGTGGGGGTTGGCTGCGCCGCACGCACCGGCCTGCTCGAACTCTATCGGCATGCCTTCACGCAAAAACTCCTCAGCCCCAACGCTGGAAACAAAAAACAACGCCCATCCTAAAATTGCTGAAATCAAGATATTCACGAATATTCCCCTACCCTCACGCCTTACTTAGCCCTGACAAAACCTAATCTTAGAGTGTGCAACACCTCGTCGAGCAGCTGCTCCTCATCCTCATTCAAATTCCCCTTTGTCTTCTCCTTTAGCATCGCCAATAAATCGATAGTGCGCTTGGCGGCGTCAACATCTACTGGAATACTGAGCCCCTCCGGCGGCTTCATCTCGCCAAGCTGTGCCAGGGCCTGAGTCGCAAGCGATACCACAAAGGAGTTAAATGTGACTTCCTGCAAAACCGACTCCTCAGGACTGTCTTTTTTGGACTCGACTATGACAGCCTCTTTCTCTGACGTTTCGGCGGACACATCGACCCTCTCCTTACCGTCGTCATCAAAACGCCTTCTATCTTTTACGATGAATCCCTGTTTAATTTCCTCTTCTTCTTTCATCCGGACTTACCTGTTGTTTCTAAGACCAAACAGACGCTATTATAGCTGTATGCACGTCTTTCGAACAATGATCAAGAGCTGCTCTCTATTCAACCCCAAAAAAGTGCAATGATTATAAGAATTCTAGGCTGCGGAACCTCCACTGGGGTGCCCATTCCTGCTTGTAGCTGCCAGGTATGCACCTCCTCGGATCCCCGTAACAACCGCACCCGCGCATCCGCCCTAATCACATTTAACGACCAGCAATCCTTGCTAATCGATGCCTGCACGGATTTGCGCCACCAAGTTTTAAAGTGGGGAGTAAAAAATGTCCACGCTGTCTTGTTCACCCATCCGCACTCAGACCACATACTGGGGCTTGACGATCTACGCGGCTTTAATTTTGTGCAAAGCGAGCCCATTCCTTGCTTTGCCTGTAAGGACACCTTGCAAGAGCTCCGCCGTATCTTTCCATACGCTTTTGAACCTCCTCCGAACTACTTAGGCGGCCAACTGGTACAACTTGATTTCCATGAGATTTCACCCCCTCAGCCATTTATCGCACTGGGTAAGGAGATTCAGCCTTTCCTGCTGATGCACGGCACAAAAGCGGCGACTGGATACCGCATTGGAGACTTCGCCTACGCCACCGACTGTAATCACATACCACCCCAGTCAAAAGCGTTGCTTAAAGGGTTACGTTGCCTGATTCTGGACGGTCTGCGTCACCAACCACACGCCACTCATTTTACCATTTCCCAAGCGATAGAAGTCGCCATGGAACTAAACGCGGAGATAACTTACCTGACCCATATGACCCACGACGTCGATTACGAAAGCGTCAGTGCCAAGCTGCCGGCGAAAGTGCGGCTGGCTTACGATGGACTGGAAATTAAACTCTAGTTTGGATGTTCCACCAGTTTTTTAGTCAACTCGTAATCTTTAGGTGTGGTAATACTGTCAATCATCGACACCACCCAAAGGCAACAGCAATTTAGGGCCAGCCGCCCCCATACGCGCGCTACTGCCCGCGGCTGGAACAAGGGCGACTACTGTGGCGCGGTGCATAGCCGGAACTTACCCGCCTTAGCTGTGACTTACGAGAAGAAAGACTGAATCTCTCCCATGACCTTCTCATGGGTGCGCGACTTGGCGATCGCAATCTCAGAAACCAAAAGATTCTGCGCAGTATCGAGCATTTTCTTCTCGCCGAAAGATAACTCCTTATCAACGCTTAAAACGGAAAGATCTCTAAGCACCTCGGCGATCTCATAAACAGAACCGGTTTTGATCTTCTGAGAATATTCTCTGAAACGGCGATTCCAAGTTTGCGTGTCGATCTTGCCACGACGTTCCTTTAAAATCTTGTAGACCTTGTCCACGGCCTTACGGTCAACCACCTTGCGTAACCCGACTGACTCGGCCTGCATCACCGGAATCATGATGCGCATGCCAGTATCGACAATCAAAATCTCAAAAAACTGCTGCTCCGAACCAGAGATGTTTTTCTTAAGAAGCGCGTTGATCTTACCCACTCCATGGCCAGGATAAACAACCATATCTCCGGGACTAAAAGAATCATCTGCCGCTTTCTTCACCAATTTATTTCTCCTCATTAAAAGGAAGCATCGGTTCTGCCCGTAACACACCACGGTGCCGTTAGGCTTATTTACATCCAACCAACCGGACGACCTTTGTGCCGGAAGAACCAACCTTCAAATTAGAATTGAAAAACAAGAAAACTAGAGAGGGGAAAAATAGGGCGCTCCAACTGCATTTTTCAGGCTTAAAATTCCAACCTCAGACTCGCGCTCCCCTAATGCTTCCAAGCTCCCAAGTCTGCTTCACTATATCAAAAAAAAAGAGCCTGAGCAAACATCACGACCAAAACAAAAAGCGTAACCGTTCACGTACGGAATTGATTACACAATTTTTTTTCTGCCTGGGCGGTAAAATTTCACTTTCTCCAGAGAAAGTAATATTCATGTAAACGGATACCAAAAAAGCTCTGATACTCTCGAAATGACTGGTAATTTAACTCATGCCCTGTGAAGCAGACCACGACACAGTAGGGGTTCTTACTTAGTTCGTATCCGCTAACGCAGTTGCTATCCAAGGCTAAGAGTGTAAAGAATTGGCGTTAGCGCGGATAGCTACGTATCACTTGTTCTCTTTCTCAGCCATGGCGGATCTAAGTCTGAAATTGTGCGGACTCAAGCTTGAAAACCCAACCATCTTGGCGTCAGGCATCATGGGCACCAGCCGCGCTTCCATGACCTACGCCATCAAAAACGGTGCCGCCGCTGTAACCACCAAATCGATCTCGGTCGAAAAACGCAAAGGCCATCCCGCGCCGATCATTGTGACCTACGCCGGAGGCATGCTCAACTCTGTAGGATATTCCAATCCAGGCATCGACAATGTCGCCGATGAATTTGGCGATCTACAAAACGCAGGCGCACCGGTGATCGGCAGCTTGACCGGACGTGATGAAAACGATTTTGCGATTCTCGCAGAGAAAGCCGCCGCCCTGGATTTTGAGGCGATTGAGATCGTGCTCTCTTGCCCGCACACTCCCGGTTACGGCACCATGGCTGGACTAAGCACTCCGGAAAAAACCGCGGCGATTACCCAAATTGTGAAGCAGCGCTGCAAAAAACCTCTCTTCGTGAAACTATCACCAAACGTCATGGGGCTGGTAGAGCTGGCAAAAGCAGCCGAAGAGGCTGGAGCGGACGCGATTACAGCCGTCAACACCGCAGGTCCTGGCATGATTATCGACATCAAGAGCCGCAAACCCGTTCTAGGCGGCAGAATCGGGGGGCTTAGCGGCGACGCGTTACGTCCCATCGCCGTGCGCTGCGTTTACGACATCTATGAAGCTGTGAGCATCCCGATTATCGGCACCGGCGGCATCATTAATGGCGAACACGCCGCCGAAATGATCATGGCCGGTGCGACTGCACTTGGCATAGGTAGCGCCGTTTATTACCGCGGCATTGATGTCTTTAAAAAGATTTGCCTGGAGTTGGAAGAATTTATGGAGAGCGAAGGGATTTCGTCTTTGGCACAAATGCGGGGAGCGGCACATGAAGCATGAACTGCCTAAAATGCTAAAGATTGAGCGCGTCATTAGAGAAGCTGAAGGGGTACACACTCTCTTTCTGCCATACGCCGGGGAAGTCAAAGCCGGACAATTCGTGATGCTCTGGGTGCCGGGCGTGGATGCCAAACCAGCTGGAATTTCCTACCATCAAGACGGTTGTATCGGCGTTACAATCTCTGCCGTTGGAGCTTGGTCTAAGGAGGTTTGCGGGAAAAAATCCGGAGATCTTCTCGGCCTACTCGGACCGTACGGCAACAGCTTTGAACTAATCGGAGAGAATGTCGTACTGGTCGGCGGCGGATACGGCGCAGCCACCTTGATGCTCCTGGCGGAGGAGGCTTGCCGCCGCTCTTTAAAAACCACTCTCATACTTGGGGCACGATCTGAAGCGGCATTACTTTACCGCACGCGAATAAAAGCCATGAAGTTAGATGCCATTTTCACTACAGATGATGGCTCTTTCGGCGAGAAAGGTTTTGTTACGGATATTTTGCAACGCAAGCTCCAATCCGAAAAGGTGGATGGAGTCTATGTGTGCGGGCCAGAAATTATGGAAAAACGTTGCGCTGAGATCTGCCTTGCTGCCGAAGTCCCCTCCCAAATCAGCCTAGAACGGCATATGAAATGCGGTTTTGGGGTGTGCGGGGCGTGCTGTATAGATCACTCCGGTCGGCGAGTCTGTGTCGAAGGGACAATCTTTAGCGGAGCAGACTTGTTACAGACCCACGAATTTGGAAGATACCGCCGCGATAGTAGCGCCACCAAACAACCGTTTGCCTAACACGGACCCTCGCGCAAGTGGCCCCACTGCGAAATATACGGGGAGCTAAAATCAGGCCGCCACCTCACCGCTACGACGCGCCATAAGCTCTCCCAACTTTAAGGTCATAAGCACCGCATCTTCCCCGTTATCGGAATAGTACTTGCGCCGCAGCCCAGCCCGGTAGAAGCCAAGCTTTTCATAGAGCGAAATGGCCGCTTGGTTGCCGACCCGCACTTCCAGATAAACCCACTCTGCTCCTTGACAGTGCAAATCGTCTAAAACTTCCAGGACTAATTGACGCGCCACCCCACGCCTTCTTAAACGCTGATCCACCGCCAGATTAACAATGTGAACTTCATCGGCCACAACGTGTATCACGACAAAACCCACCAACTGGGCGCCCACCCTAGCTCCATAGGTACGGCTGAAGGTGTTCTCGAACTCGTACGCAAAAAACTTGCGGCTCCACGGAGCCTGACTCGATTCCGATTCGATTCTGGAAAGGTCGTCGAGCGAAGCCGGAGAAAGCCGACAAACAACAGGCACTATATCCCCCTCGAAAAGACCAAGCTGCTGCGACTTATCATTCATTCCCTCCCCTCCTCGGGGCGACTCTAACACCGCCGTCATCACCAGCCAATATGGCTGTATAACCCCGTATATCCCCAGCAAGAATAGCCCTACAGGCCGCTTCCATCCAAAACGGCCCACAGCCGCCTCCGACGAGATGGCACGCCTAACGCAAGTTGACACCCTTGAGGTTCAGAGTTAGCATCTCCTAATCGAGTATCTTTGGCCGGAATCTTTCCTACTATGTCCAACGTCTCCAACGCCTTTGTCGAAAGAGCCGTCTTATCAATAGTAACACAAGATCTTGCCTAATTTTTCGGTGACATTTGTGTAATTAATTTTGTAGAGACTTTTATGAAAAAACTTTATGTTGGCAACCTGTCATACGACACCAGTGAGCAGACCCTGGAATCGTTTTTCCAGGACTTCGGCCCAGTCGTTTCGGTCAAAATACTGACGGATCCGTACTCTGGACAATCCAGAGGGTTTGGATTTGTTGAGCTGCAAGATGATGATAAGGCGCTCGAGGCAATTCAAGCCCTAAACGGCCAAACTTTAGATGGTAAAGAGTTAAAGGTAAATGAAGCTCGCCCGCAGACTGAGCGACGTGGCGGCGGTCACGGTGGCGGGCGCGGTGGCGGACGAAGCGGCGGCTACGGTGGTGGTGGGCGTAGCGGCGGCGGGCGCGGCGGCTACAGCGGAGGACGTGGCGGCGGTGGTCACGGTGGTGGACGAAGCGGTGGCGGCGGCTACGGTGGTGGACGTGGCGGCGGCGGTCACGGTGGTGGACGCGGCGGTGGCGGCGGCGGTAGGGACTACTAACGCCCCGGTTATCTGACAATGGCCGTCAAAAACAACTCTTGACGGCCATTTTGTTATCCGTTGTTATCACCCGTCTTTTTTGATTCTTAATTTCACTAAAATTCCGGCCTACCTAGCTTGTGAATCATCGCCCAAAGACTTTTGAACCTTTTATGGTCGCCCTCTTCGGCCTAATCGGAGCTTGGATCGGGCGCCTTCTGGCCCTAACATTACGCTGGGACCACACAGAGACAGAAAGAAGCAAACACACTTGGCTTAGCTCATCGCCCCGTATCTTCGTATTCTGGCATGATCGCCAGCTTATGATGCCGTGGTGTTATCTTAGGACCAAGCGCCGGGGGAGCTGCCAGCGCATGTACGTGCTTATCAGCGCACACAAGGATGGCCGCATAGTAGCGCGCGCAATGCAGCACTTGGGGATACACTCCGTTGCGGGATCCTCCACCAGGGGCGGCCGACGCGCCGCTAACGAACTTATCGAGCATCTTAAGGAGGGGCATCATGTTTCTATTACTCCCGACGGCCCACGTGGCCCAGCTCGCAATGCTAAAAACGGTGCGGTTAAGATCGCTAAACAAGCGGGTGTCCAAATTTATCCCGTTGCCGCCTCTGCTGAACGATGCTGGCGTTTTAGAAGCTGGGACCGAATGATTTTGCCCAAACCTTTTTCAAGGGCTGTACAAATAATCGGACAACCCTTAGATATCCCCCCGGAAGCAGACGAAACCGACCTCGAGCAGTACAGACGCAAACTTGAACTGGCTCTTAACCAAGTTTCTGATGCGGCTGACAACTACTTTAAGAGTGATCGAAGCTGTCAGTAATTCAGTAATTAATTGCCGATTGCGGCCTTGGCCTTATCGGCAATCTGCCCGAACGCAGCCGCATCACAAACTGCTAGCTCCGCCAAGATCTTACGATCTATAACTACACCCGCGGCTTTAAGCCCTTGCACAAGCTTGCTGTAACTAAGTCCAGCCTCGCGCGCTGCCGCATTGATGCGGATAATCCAAAGGCTTCTAAACTCTCTCTTCTTGCGGCGTCGATCACGGTAGGCAAAACTCCACGCTCGGTCTACCGCCCGCTTGGCAAGAGAGTAACAATCTTTGCGCCTTCCCCTGTAACCTCTGGCTAGTTTTCTTATCTTATTATGGCGCTTCAG
Organism: Deltaproteobacteria bacterium; assembly: GCA_012514925.1. GTDB lineage: Bacteria > Bdellovibrionota_C > UBA2361 > UBA2361 > JAAYZI01 > JAAYZI01. Next base: position 9,320 of record JAAYZI010000068.1, read on the forward strand.
GCGCGTACTTCCAGTTTTAACTCTCATGGCTTAAATACCCCCTCCCCCTCTAGCCGTTCACATGATTTGGTAGCTGCCGCCGCAATGAACGCTGATTAGCGCTATCCACCGCCTTATAAGCCCGCAGCTGTCTGCGCCGTTTAGGCGACTTCTTCGCAGTATTATGACTCTTACCTGCCTGCCCTCTTTTTAGCCGTCCACTGGCGTTGATACGTACTTTCTTTAACGCCATTCGGCTGGTTTTCATCTTTGGCATCTTACTTGGCCTTCCTTACCACTCTAACTAAATCGTCTATCCTAAAAATTTCCGATCTCAGCCGGTTTATCCACAGACAAATCAACTGGTAGGCACGAACAGACTTGAACTGTTGACCTCTTGCCTGTCAAGCAAGCGCTCTAACCAACTGAGCTACGTGCCTACTAGACCCGCGCCCAAGTTCGGACACGCAGACGTAAGCGCCATTCACTACCAAAAGATCGGTAAAAGGTCAAGAAATCCAAGAGTTGCTATCGCTCACCACGCACTACCAATCTCCCAAGGGCTTTGCTGGAGGTCACACTGGCGCTTAGAGAAAGCCTCTCTACATTCTTTTTAAGGCCTGTAAGCTGCACCTCTATACCTTTCCTTAGGGGGCTTAAATTACCGTAGGCGAACTGCCGAGCCGATTGGGTTGTGTTTTTACCCCGAGAATCAATGTTAGAACGCAACATACCCCTCCCCTACAACGGACTCCCTCAAAACACCGTCACTATATTAAAAAGGAAGATCTCAAGCAACTCTCTGGACGGTACTTTTGGTACCATGAGGATTCATCAATACGGCTAGGGTTAGCGTACAACCCATTGTATCCGTTCATATAAATATTAAAGCGCCTAAGTAAATCCGCACTCCGCGGGGGCACAGCTCCCAAAACTTTACTTCTTGGCCTTAGGCTCAATCCCATGAGCGGCTTTAAAAACATCAAAGGTTTTAATTATCTCGAAAGCCCGCGCCGCCTGTACATCTTTTTCTAACCAATCCTTAAGGCTGAGCTTATCCATTTCTGAACCGGTTAGATCTTCGCGCTCCTCCTCCAAGCCATCACCATCCTGCAGCACAGCTCCGCTGCCGCTGCCATTGCCTTCGGGATTTACAATGGCCCCCTCTAAATCTTTTTCTCTAAACCTTAAAAGCCTCCTCTCACTAGGTTGTCCCGGCCGACGCTTAACCCGCGGCTCCTCCACCTCAATGTCCGGCTTGACACCTGTGGCTTGAAGGGAACGACCGCTCGCGGTGTAATAAAGCGCTGTGGTCAGGGTGAGCGCACCACCATTCTCCAAGGGAGTGATGGTTTGAACAGACCCTTTACCGAAAGTCTGAGTGCCAAGCACCAACGCCCGCCCGTGGTCTTGAAGCGCACCAGCCACAATTTCGGAAGCGGAAGCAGAACCACTGTTGACCAGCACCACTATAGGATAATCACCTTCGGTGCCCCGAGGCTGGGCATAAAACTTCTGTTTCTGAGACTCAATCCGCCCATCCGTGTAAACAATAATTCCTTCCTTCAGAAAGAGATCCGCTACCTTCACCGCCTGAGTCAGCAATCCGCCTGGATCGTTTCTTAGATCTAAGAGCAGCCCTTTAAGCTCCACTCCTCCATTTTCTCTTCTTAGTTTATCTAGGGTAGCCTTCAAGTCATCTGCGGTTTTCTCCATGAACTGACCGACCCGCACGTAAGCATACCCGTCTCCAAGATGGCGGCTACGTACACTCTTTACCTTAATGTCATCTCTAATAACGGTGATGTTGAAA
>JAAYZI010000069.1 GCA_012514925.1 Deltaproteobacteria bacterium
CCTTGGGGTAAGACGGATTCAGCTTCAGCACAGTTTCGTAGGCGCGCGCTGCTTCCTGCAACTTCTTTAGTGTAAAATAAGTGTCTCCCAGTCTGGCATAGAGACCAGCATCCTTAGGATAGCGCTTGGTGTAATCTTCTAACAGCTGTTTTGCTGATTCTTCTTTCTGGTTGGAAAGATACATGCCAGCTAGATTAAAGACCGCGGTCAGATTGTATGGATCAACCGCCAAGGCCTGGCGAAAAAGCTGCTCCGCGCCGGAAAAATCTTTGGCATTAACAGCGGCTGCGCCTCGCTCATTAAGCTGCAGAGACTTGGATTGGCGCGCGTCGGCAGAGGTTTGGGTGCGGTTTTGCGGAGCGGCGTAAAGATCGAGCCCCGGAGTTAAGAAGAAAAGCGCGAAAGCCCAGACTAAGGCCGGGAGTAGCTTTGCAACTTGAGCGCGTCCACGCATTGTGACCTCCGATAATGTATAGGATAAGCAGCGTTTACAACAACCCTGCCAGCAGAATCATAGCAACAAAAAAGAGGCAAAGACCAGTGCTGCGGCGAAGTAGTAAGTGCGGCAGGGTCGTCAGGGTTGTTTTAAGCTTTAAATCTGCCACCAGGCGTGAGGCCGGAAAATAACAAACAAGAGTCAGTAAGTAAGCACGGGGCAGTTCACCGATAAAAGCCAAAAAACCGATCAAAGAGGGCGCTAGCAGCACAAACACGGAGTAGGTTATCCGATAACGTTTCAGTAAAGGGATGGGCCGGTTAAGCTGCGTGATTGGGGCTGGTTTGGTGCCGTTGCTACGGTTGTCGGCTGTTTTTTTTGTTACAACCTGGAAGGAAACATTGGTTTCAAGAGTGTGTGCAATTAATGCGGCAGTAACCATGAGCGCTATGGCCGTGCTGAAGATCAGGGTGGGAAGGATGTACGTTAGGCCTACCAAGTTGATGCTGACGTAAGAGATGCCGGATACAAATACTGCTGTGGCTATAAAATAACCCAGAAAACGGCCGTCCAGAAGGAGCTTCCACTTCAAACCCTTCAGCATTAGCAGAGCAACGATTGGATAAAAGACCAACATGGATGTGGAGGCGCGCAAACTTTGTAAACAAGAAAGCAGCAGCCAAGCTAGGACGAAGAGTTTCACATAAAAAGCGCACCTGTCGTATTTGGAAGCGGTGCCAGGTTTTGGAGCCATGTAGCTACGCTTATGAGCCTTAAGCAAAAAGTTCATTAAGAGAGAGGCGCAGCCAAAAAAGAGAGCAAATGATAGAAAGTTCTTTAGGTAGTGGCTTAAATCTTCGGCTTTTTGCGGCACTCCCAAGAGTATAGGACCAGTTAGAAAAGGTAACGCCTTAATAACGCTAAGAGTTAGATCCTTCCGGGAGAGAGACCCTCTTAAAAAGTTTAAGCGGCTATACTTTCTTTTCTTCATTGAAAAATGCTGCAGCCCAGCCTTTACGTGTACTAGTCAGTATCCAATATGACAGACATTGCCCTGGTTAATCGAGGCTTTTATTAAACCTTGGCACATATGCATATCTCGCGCATAGCCCTCTGACGCATAATATAATAGTGGCTTCCTGCGTAATAGCCAACATACTTGAGAATGCCCGGAATTTTATCCGAATGTCGGCGAGCCGCCGGCCCGTTTGATTATGCAAGCGGAGGTGGTGTCAGGCGACGAGAGAGGGCGTGCTGAATCCTTGATCCATTTGCTAGATTACGGTCTAAGTGCTACTTTACAGGGCTATGGCGAAGAACACAGAAACCGCTATTACTCCCCGGAGAGCGGAGAATTATCCAGAGTGGTATCAGCAGGTGGTGCGCGCGGCTGAATTGGCCGAGGTGTCATGTGTGCGTGGTTGCATGGTGATTAAACCATGGGGCTACGGCATTTGGGAATGTATGCAGCGCGCCCTGGACCAGATGATTAAGGATACTGGACATGAGAACGCCTATTTCCCGCTTTTTATACCAATAAGTTTTATGGAGCGGGAAGCCGCGCACGTTGAAGGTTTTGCAAAGGAGTGTGCGGTGGTGACGCATCATCGCTTGGAGCTGAAAGAGGGCAGGCTCGTGCCTACCGGCGAGTTGGAAGAGCCGTTGATTGTGCGTCCGACTTCAGAGACGATTATCGGGCAAACTTTTTCAAAATGGGTACAATCTTACCGAGATTTACCTTTGCTTATCAACCAGTGGGCGAATGTTGTGCGCTGGGAGATGCGCACCCGTTTGCTCTTGCGCACGGTTGAATTCTTGTGGCAGGAAGGGCATACAGCCCATGCTACGCATGAAGAAGCGCAGAGTGAGACTATGCAGATGCTTGAGGTGTATCGGGATTTCTGCGAGCGTTTCCTGGCTATTCCAGTTGTGGTTGGAAGGAAAACTGAGGGAGAACGCTTTCCGGGCGCGCTGGAGACTTTCTCGCTGGAAGCCATGATGCAAGATCGCAAGGCTCTGCAAGCAGGCACTTCGCACTACCTCGGGCAGAATTTCGCAAAAGCCTGTGATATTAAGTTTCTGAATCAGGCCGGAGAGATCGAATATGCGTATACCACATCATGGGGGGTGTCGACGCGCCTGATTGGAGCCATGGTGATGACGCATGGGGATGATAACGGTATGAGGGTGCCGCCACGGGTCGCGCCTAAACATATTGCGATTCTGCCGGTGCTTACCAAGGAAGGCGAAAGTGAGCGGGTTTTAGCTTACGCTGAAAAGATTGCAAGTATGCTTAAGGGCCAGATTTATTATGATCGACCCCTGGTTTCAGTGGTAGACAAGCGCGACTTGCGCGGCGGCGAGAAAACCTGGCAGTGGATCAAGCGTGGAATTCCACTTAGGTTGGAGGTTGGGCCGCGCGATATTGAGAGCGGCCAGGTGGTTGTTTATCGCCGTGACGAGGAGCCCCGTCAAAAGATTTTTATGAAGCTGGAAGAGTTTGTGGCCAAGGTTCCGCAGCTTTTGGACGAAATACACACCAGTTATTTCGATACGGCTTTAAAATTCAAAGAAGCCAATACTCATAGAGAGATCGGCACTTATGAAGATTTAAAGGCCTTTTTTGAAGATGAGCGCTTGGGCGGAGGGTTCGTGCTAGCAAAATGGTGTGAAGACGCCGAGGTGGAAGAGACCTTAAAGGAACTCAAAATTACAATCCGCTGTATGCCGCTTGAGCAGAGTAACACGTCCGGAAAATGCGTTGTAACCGGTCGAGATGCGGTAAAAGACGCTATTTTTGCCAAGGCTTACTAAACTAACATGGTGAATGTGGAAGTTTAAGTTTCCTCATCAATTACCACCACTGCATCTCCCACTACTACTCCCTTATTTTTCGCGGTGTTTTTCTGCCGATGGCGTGAGTGAAGATGGATAAATCTAACATTAGAGCTAGGCGGCCCCTTTATGTCTAAGCATACAAGCCCGTTCCCAAACATAAATCCCCACTCGTTAGGCACGCAGATATCAATATCGGCGCGATAAGCGTCCAGCACGATGCGAGCCATGGTTTGCCAAAGTTTGTGGTTATAGGGCTTAACAACGTAGGCGTAATCTTTTGAGAGTCCAAGTTTCGCTACCAGCTTTCCCTGCGGCTGTATGCAAATTGGATCTCCGGCGTTTTGTTGCCAGGCCGATGCAGCTAGGGCGAGATAGAGTATAAGTATGGCGGCGTGTATCTTGGTGTTTTTTAACCTGGAAGAAAAAGAAGTCTTAGAGAGTATTAAGAGTGTTCCCGCCAACAGCAGCCAGTAGTGTAGCGCCGTAAGCATATACATATATATCATGAGATACTGATGCGGTCGGCCCCTAATCGCCAGTGCTCCCAACACCGCACAAAAAATTCCTACGGTCACCAGTATCCTTAACCTGTATAGGAAGGCTTCTGTTTCAAAGCGCATAAGCCAGAGCAGCGCCACTAACGTCGCTAAAGCACCGGTGCAAAAAAACGCGTGACGGTAGTAAGCTTTTCCGGCTGGTTCAACATAAAAAGACCCCACATAGGCAATCGCCTGGAGCCAGGTTTTATCGCGGGGCTCAGCCGCGCCCAAGCCAAATTCAAGCAGGGCGCGGAGGTTTTCGCCCTCCCACAGAGCCGGTAAGGCTGCCGTAGCAGTCAGCACTAGGGCTAGGAAGATAGGCCCTCGTTCAGTAAGACTTAGCGGTGCGTCACGTCTTTTTAGCCGCCACAAGCCTAGCGCTACCCCTGTCAGGGTTACCGGCAAAAAAACAGGAGCCGTGCCGATATGCGAGCCGAGTGAGAGTATTAGCGCTACGGCCGCAAGTGCTGCGCTTTCAAAACGTCCTCCCGCAATCACGGTGCAAGATAAAAATAGAGCCAGTCCGGGAACTACGACGCTGGACGGATTCCAGTAGTCCAGCAGCAGCCCTTCGCGGGCATAGGTTAGAGTTAGCGCAAAGATTAGCAGTAAAAACGGTGTGAGGATTTTTAGTTTAGTGTTTTGAAAAACGATTAGTAGCGCAGCTAATAAGAAGATTAGGTTCAGTGCAAATTGCAGGAATGCGTACGCGCCGTCAGGGTGCTTAGCAAACCAGACCAGGGGGCTCATTAGACGGTAATAGTAAAACAGCGCTGGGCCAGGATGACGAAAGCCAAAACGGCTGTAAGCGCCGAGCAGCACCGGTTCATGGGCTGTTTTTGCGGTTTCTAAAGCAATGAGATGATAGTCTCCGCCTCGTTTGCAGGCATAACGGAAATAATCCAAATTCAGGTAAAAAACGAGCAGCACAAAGAGAGCCAAAGGAAAGACAAGGTAGAGTAAAAGCTCTCTAGTGGAGGTCTGGGAGGAGAGTGGTTCTTTAATCTTCATTAATATACGTGTATAAGCCAGAATTTGATTATACAGACAGTGTTAGATTGCTTCGCATAAAACGCAAGGTCATACAATCTGGTACTGCTTAATGTTGGCCTTGTCACATATGCGTATAACGAGGTAGAAGCCCCCTCCACCTTCCAGCCAGGGTTGTCAAACCTTCTCGCGTACTATTCCATTTTGCGTTTTCGCTGGGATTTTGATTTAGAAAGTCCGATAGCGCCGCCTCGAGCTCAAGCGCGGCCTTTAGCTCCTGGTCGGGAGTGCCGCCTAGCAGCAAAATATCCTTATCTTTTTTTAGGCGCTGCAGCACCTTTGTTAGTTCTCTGATCTCAAGTTGCTCCTCGTTACTTAATAGGCGTGGCGTTAACCTGGAGACTGATTGGGTAATGTCGATTGCCGGCCGGATGCCGCGTGAGGCTACGCTTGAGTCCAGAACGATATGGCCGTCCAAAAGACTTTTTAATTCTTCGCCTAGAGGGTCTAAATCGTTCTCGCCAGCAGTTAGCACCGTGTAAATGGCGCTGATTGAGCCATTTGCGTCCGTGCCTGCGCGTTCAATCAGGCGCGGTAGGGCGGTATAGACCGACGAGGTGTACCCCTGTCTAACTGGGAGCTCTCCCGCCGCCAGTCCCACTTCGCGGATGGCGCGGGCCGTGCGCGTGAGGGAATCGACTAGGAGCAGCACGTGTTTTCCCTGCGCCCTGAAATGCTCGGCAATAGCAGTGGCCGAGAACGCCGCTAACTGGCGTCTGGCCGGGCTTTCATCGCTGGTAGCCACTACCAAAACCGATTTTTTAAGTCCTTCCGGCCCAAGCACTTCATGGATGAAATCGCCCACTTCGCGTCCGCGTTCGGCCACAAGTGCGATTACGTTTAGGTCGGCCTGGCTATGGCGCGCAATCATGCCAAGTAGGGTTGATTTACCTATGCCGGCCGAGGCGAAGAGACCGATTCTTTGACCGCGGCCGATTGGGCAAAAGGCGTCAATCGCTCTAACTCCCGTAGCCAGCGGTGTGTTAATGGGGCGGCGGCTAAGCGGGTGGGGTGGGGGGCTATCAACCGGCAAGCTCAAATACGCTGCCTGTGCCGATACGCTATCCGCCTCGGATTGATCTATAGGCGTACCCAAAGCATCCAATACGCGACCCTGCATATCCAAGGGAAGATTCAGATTTAGAAGCTCACCGCTACCGCTGATCGCCGCTCCCGGACCGATTCCAGTTAGGTGGTCGAGCGGAGCTAGTGTAATCAAGTCATCTTTGAAAGCGATAATCTGGGCAGCGATGGGGCGTGTTCCCGCGGTGACGTAGCAGACCTGACCGACAGCGGCGTGTGGCATACGTGCAATCAGCACAGATCCGCGCACCGCTAAAGCGCGGCCTTGCACCTCGACTTTAGCTTGACGCTTTAGTTCCTGTTGCAGGGTGTCTAAGTGCAGCATGATTAGCGCTTCTCCAGTACGTTAGATCTAAGGGTGGTCAGTAGCCTTTGCAGGTGTGCTTGCCAGTTAAGCGCAATTGTACCCGCACTGGTTTCAATTCGCGCGTCTCCGGGCGGGAGTTCAGGATCTTCCATGACCTTGAAGAATTGCTCCGGAAGATCCTCCTCAAGTGATTTAGTCACTAGCTCTAAGTCAGAGGGGTGAACAGCGATGCGAGTTTCATACTTGCAGGACACAAGGGTGAGAGCGTTTTCAATACGTTTGATGAGGGAGGCTTTGTTAGTTGTGAGTTCGGCGCCGATTACCTCTGTAGCGATCATCAGGCAAAGCTTAAGGTACTCGGCTTTAGCGTCATCAAGGCTCTGCTTGAAGCGGGTTTGTAGCTCCAAAAGGCGATAGGCTTCCTCCGCTTGCCAGGCGCGCGACCCGGCCAGCCAAGCGTTTTTTCTTGTCCTACGCCGTGCCTTCCAAATCCGGAGCGCCGCTTGCTTGCGCGCGTCCTTTGTAAGCTTGGCGGTTTTAGAGGCTGCCTCTTTTAGGATTTGCTTGGAGATCTTAAGGAAATCGGCGGTAGTGCCCTGATTTGGCAGGTAGCGCGCTTGAATAGTAATCGGAGCGCTATCCGGTGCTGATGTCATATGGTCCTCCCTGACAGGATCGAAGAAAATCGTTGGTCTATATTCGGGCAAAATTTTGGGAAGTTTCCGAAAAAGTGTATCCGTGTAACCGTTCACGCGGGGAACTGATTACGCAATTTAGTTTTCAGCCTGGGCGGTAAAATTTCACTTCGGCGTGGAGTTAATTTCACTCTCTCCGGAGAAAGTAATATTTATGCAAACGGTTACGCCACTCCATTATTTGCGCTTAACCCGCCACCTTACAAAAGAGGCGTAGATTTCACGCAGTTCAGGGCTTCTAAGCATGGCGGAAGTGAGAGTATAAAGTAGGCCTGCCAGTGGAAGCCCTATCAAGAGTGAAGATACGTGAGAAAAAGAGAAGGAGTCCATATACATTAAACCCGCCAGCATGACTGCCGACCCAAAAAGCGCACGGTATGTGGAGCGCACAAATGGTCGCCAGTCTATCCCCAATTTGCGTCGTTCGAGCAAGATAATCAGTGTTAAAAGTGAGACGATCTGGGCAAGCCCGGAAGAAAGCGCCAGTCCGACGTGACCCAATCTGGCGGTAAAAAAATAATCAGCTAAAAGAGATTGAGTCCAAGTTACCATACGAGAGAGCACCCCCTGTGTGCCGCTTTGAGGTGGTCCCATAAGCAATAATGAGAGCAACGTGCCGGTGAAAAGTGCAAGCGCTCCAATTAAGGCAGGTGTTAGAGTGTCTTTACGGGCGATAAAGGCGCGCATGGCCATGGATGTGCAGCTTACGCTCCAAAGGCCAATACACATGGCCTGGACTGCTACGGCGGTAGCGCTGGTAGCGGCACGGTTGAAGGCTCCTCGTTCGAAAACCAGCGCTACAACTGGTTCAGCAAAGAAGAAGAGCCCGGCGGAAACAGGAATAATAAAAAAACTTGTATAGCGCAGAGCGTCTGTTAGCTTCAGAGCAAAAGCGCGGTGGTCGGCCGCAGCAGCAGCGCTTGATAGAGCAGGAAGCAGCACTGAGGCGAGTGCTACCGTAAAAACGCCAATTGGTAGCTGCGCGATGCGGTCCGCATAGAAAAGCCAGGAGATACTGCCATTTTGTAGCAGTGAAGCTAACAAGGTGTTGATAAAGATCGCGAGCTGGTAAATGGCTGCGCCTAAAACCGCCGGCAACATCAGCTTCATGATTTGGCGGGTGGCTGGGGTCAGCATTGCCTTTGAAGGGCGCAGTCTCAGTTCGGCCTTTTTTAACCCAGGAAACTGCACCACGATTTCGGCGACGCCGCCGAGGATTACAGAGATCGCCAGAAAGATGACCGCCGTATAATCCTCCATCAGCCCGGCTGCCAGAGCACCTAGGATCAGAACCACATTCATGGCGATTTGGGCCAGCGGTGCCGCGCCGAAAATGCCAAGTGTGTTTAGTGCTCCGTTTAGCATTGCTACTAAGCTGACAAACACGATGTAAGGCAGCATGATACGGGTCAAGGTGATACACAGCAAAGCTTTGCTTGTACCCAAACCAAACCCGGGCGCTGTGAGAGCCACTATCTCCGGTGCAAATATGATACCTATGATCGAAAGCACGGTGGTGCTAAAAAGCAGCAACCCGGTAGCCGAGCTAAAAGTGCGCTGAGCGGCCTCCCGGCCCTGTCTTAGCTCTTCGGCGAAGACCGGCACAAACGCAGAAGTGAGTGCTCCTTCCGCCACCAGGCTACGGAGCAGATTGGGGATGCGGAAGGCCACGAAGAAGGCATCCGTAAAAAAGCCTGCTCCGAACAGACGTGCCACTGCCAGGTCTCTTACGAGTCCCAAGAGCCTGCTCAGTAGAGTCAGGCCGGCTACCACACTAGTGCCGCGCGCGATGCTGATGGATGGAAGTTTCGGCTTCAAAGTTTCTTTACTCGTTGTTTAGTGGCGTTGTGCGCATGTGCATCTCGCTTAAGAGTTTGAACTCTTTAGCGGCACCACCAACACTGGGCACGGCGCCTCCCGTAAAACCTGGATCGTGACACTTCCG
>JAAYZI010000070.1 GCA_012514925.1 Deltaproteobacteria bacterium
ACCGATTTAATTCTTGAATGCCATGCCATCTTTTGCGGGCTTTTCTCGCCCCAATCTCAGAGCTTCGATCTGGCACCGCACGTAATCGCGGTCTTAAACGAGATAAAAACACCGGTGCACAGCGTGCAGTGCCCTCTCGGCATAAACCCAGATAGCGGCGCGCGCATCGGCGCAGCAGTGATCGCGTCTTCTACCATCTCGCTGGGTATGCCACTTTGCGGACTGCATCGCGCTCACGATTTTGTAGGGCGTCACTACCTTTGCGATATTTCAATTACTAGGGATCTTTACTTGAAAACTGGAGAGAATCTCACCCCTCTCTTTGCGGAGCAGCCTGTTATCCAAATTTTCCCGGTCACAAGCCCTTGAAAAGTCTTATCGGTACCATTTACTGTATTACTAGGAGCCAACACCCCGAGTTTTGAACTGTTAACACTTTAACCGCGAAATTAATGACTTTCTTATACCTAATACTAGCTGCCTTTTTTGCGGGCACCGGACTCGGATATCTTAAGTTCTTTATGCTGGGAGTACTCTGCGACCAGGTATACTCTCCGGCTGATAAGCAGTGGGTTATCCAGGCTGTAGGAGCGATTATTACCGTCGGACCCTGTTTAATATATGCCGCCTCTGGCCCACTGGCCGCCGCCCACCGCAAGTTTAGAGTGATGTTTTTTTCGGGCGCGACAACCGCCGCACTCCTGTTGTTCGGCGCACTGACAGGTTGGGCCGGAACTCCATGGCTCTACGTTTTCTCCACCGGGCTGATTATGGGGATCTTTAACCCCGCCAAAAACGCTGCGATCCCGCTTGAAGCCGCTTATGGAAAACGTTCAACTGAATTGGTAAACGCCGCTCTTAATATCTCCTATCTGGGAGGATTGCTTGGTGGGATCCCCTCTGGAGTGTGGCTCTATGAGAACCATCCAAACATAGGTGCCCTGACCGCCATCTTGCTCTTCGCCTTAGCGGGCCTATGTGGCGGATTGTGCCGCTTCCAGGATGAGTCGGCGCACCTTCAGCCTTTCTTCCCATCCGTATACAATTTATTGCGCGATAGCAGCTACCTGCTCCGAACTTACTTAGTATACATACTGGTGTCTGCGCTGATCTGGGGGCTGGCCAGCGCGGTCAGTTTGGCGATTACAGCTTATGCCGAAGAGCAAAATTTAGGAGACGCAGTAGCCTGCAGCCTAATGTCGGTCTACGCAGTTATCGGGGTTGTTATCGGCTGTGCTTTCTCTCCTAAGCTTACCCCGTGGCGCTACCGCACCATAATCATATCGACCTCGTGCATGGCCCTGGTGATGGTCGCTATTCCACTGACCTCTCAAGTGTTGGGTCCCGCCGGGTTTGACCTCAAACCTGATTTGATTTACCGGTGTGTGGGAACCTTAACTCTAATACTTGGAGTTATGTTCGGAGTATCGACTAATTTAATTGAAGGTGAATACTTTTCACTGATCTACCGTGAAAAGAAAGAAGGAACGGGGGCAGCCCTGCTAAGCGCCGGCACTGCGTTTTTTGCTTTTCTGTTTGGTGGCATGATTGGGCTAAGCATACATGGCGGCTGGGTCAGCGCCACCACTCAATTTTACTGGCTGGCGGCCCTCACAGCGGTCGCTGCACTATTAACCTTTAAGCTACCTCCCAATAAAAACACAAATGTCACTTAAACTCGTAATTATAGATGCCATCGCCGCCTTACTGCGCATCCTGCTGCGGCTACGATACCGCACTGAAGTGCGCGGCTTAAAGACCCTTCCAGCCACAAAAGGCTTACTTATTCTGCCCAACCATCCTGCCGAGATGGATCCGATCATCGTAGCAACCCAACTCTGGAAGCGCTTTAGGGTCAGGCCGGTGGTACTGGAAAAATATTACTATCTTCCGGTAGCGCATTTTTTATTAAAGAGCATCCGGGCCATTCCCATGCCAGACATGGATTTCGCAAGCGGTCCGTATAAGCGCCGCCGAGTTGAAGTCGCCATGCAGAGCAGCATGCAAGCTTTAAACGCGGGCGATAACGTCCTACTCTATCCTTCCGGACGGTTGATGACCGGACCCTTGGAGAATGTCGGAGGCAATTCCGGAGTGCACACACTGTTGCAAGCGGCCCCGAATGCCCAGGTAGTGCTGGTGCGCACGCGTGGGCTTTACGGCAGCATTTTTTCACGTGCATGTAGCGGCCCAAAAAGCCCCGACTTCTTTCCGACCATACTTAAGGCGTTCTCAGCACTTCTTAGGAACCTCATCTTTTTTATGCCCAAAAGAGAGATCTCAGTTGAATTTGAACTAGCTCCCGCCGACCTTCCAAGAGACGGAGATGTTTTGACCTTAAATCGCTGGCTTAACGAGTGGTACAACCGCCCGGGTCCAGATGGTCCAACCCTGCTAAGCTACTCCTTTTGGAAAGAAGACCTCCCGGCGCTACCTCCCGCTCCTAAACGCAGCCGCCAACTCGAAGATATTTCGCCGCAGATCGAGTCCAAAGTGCTGGCGAAAGTGGCCTCCCTCGCCAATCGGCCAAAGGAGAGCCTGCACCCAAAACAAAGCTTAGGAGGAGACTTGGGCTTAGATTCCCTTCGCATCGCAGAGCTGCTGGCCTGGCTTGGCGCTGAGTTTGATGTGTTCGATGTTGAACTTGCCGAAATAAACAGCGTCGGCGCGCTTCTGCTAGCCGCCGCAGGGGATCCAGCGCGCGCACCAACTCAAGAAACAAGCCCTCCTCCGGCCGCATGGCTTGAAGACGGCACGCGTCCAAAACCCGAACTTCTGACCACCACCTCACTCCCTGACGCTTTTTTGTCTTGTTGCGATCACATGCAAAAAACGGTGGCCATCACAGATGAAACAAGCGGGATGTTACACTGGCCCCGACTTAAAACGAGCGTACTGCTGTTGGCTGATTATATCGCCACTCTTCCCGGCCAACGCCCAGGAATCTTGCTGCCGGCCTCTGTAGGTGCCTCACTTACTACAATCTCCGCTATGCTCGCCCGCAAAACTCCGGTAATGCTAAATTGGACCGTGGGTCGTAGGAACCTGGAGCATGCCCTGCAAACCGCGGGAGTTGAAAAAATTATCACTTCCAAAGCTTTCCTTGATCGCCTGGATTCCGATCTTGGTTATCTGGAAGACCGTTTTTTATTGCTTGAAGAGCTGCGTAAAGAGTTCAGCATTTTTCAGAAATTAGGCGCAGCCATTAAGGCTAAGAGAAGCGCCGCCGCCCTGGCGAAAACTTATCATTTGGACAAGGTCAAACCTACGGATCCTGCAGTAATTTTATTTACCAGCGGTTCTGAAGCTAGACCAAAAGGCGTTCCACTCAGCCACCAGAACCTTCTGTCTAATATCGCAAGCGGACTCAAAGTGTTTAAGTTTGAGAGTGACGATGTTATGCTCGCGTTTCTTCCGCCCTTCCACTCTTTTGGTCTCTTGGTAAACACAATCTTACCGCTAATAACCGGTCTTAAGGCCGCATACCATCCCAGCCCCAACGAAAGCCGCAAACTGGCCATGGCCTGCGCTAAATGGAATGTCAGCATGATGGCTGGCACTCCCACTTTCCTGCGCGGCATTCTGGAAGCCGGAGAAAAAAGCCACTTTAAACACTTACGCATCGTCATGGCCGGTGCCGACAAAGCCCCTGACCAACTTTTTTCGCTAGTCGAAAAGCTCGGAGCTGTATTAGTTGAAGGGTACGGCATCACTGAGTGCTCCCCAATTGTCAGCGTAAATCGGCCAGGGGAAGAACGAACTGGGGTCGGCCAACCCCTGGAAGGTGTCGAGATTTTAATCGTCGACCACCAGAGCTTTAAACCCCTGCCGGACGGAGAATGCGGCTTAATTTTGATTCGAGGGGAGAACGTTTTTGACGGCTATTTATCCAAAGAGGCTGACCCCTTCCTCGAGGTTGCCGGTAAGCGCTGGTACAATTCCGGCGATCTGGGTTTTCTGCAAAATGGCTCCCTGGTTCTGGCGGGAAGACTGAAACGTTTTGTAAAGATTGGCGGAGAAATGATCAGTCTGCCGGCAATTGAAGACGCCCTCTCCGAAACTTGGCCACCCAACCAAGACGGACCCGTACTGGCGGTATCCGCCAAAGAACATGCAGATGGCGGCCGTCCGCAAATACATCTTTTTAGCTCGGTAGGAATCGATCTTGAAAGGGCAAACCAAGCGCTAAAATCTGCCGGCCTTCCGGCCCTAGCCAAAATCAGCGCGGTGCACCAGGTCCCAAAAATACCACTACTAGGGACCGGCAAGGTCGATATCCAAAAACTCGACAGAGAGCTTTAACCCGGTCCCACACCCCGCCTACTCCATCGTCAGCGGCACTCGGACCAAGCGCAACTCGCCATCGTAAATCGCCACTACCGCAGCATCTTCTTTTGTCTCCAAAATCACGAAATCCATATTGGTCATCTGATCCTGGGACTGCTTTTCGTATATCCGTTTCGTCGCCCAGTCCTTGCGCGGATAGTAAACATCAACGAACCTATCACCTCTTGCCAGCACAAGCTCATATTTTTCTTGCAGGACTTGATCTATTTTTTCTATACGAATCTGGGGTTTGGTAACACTAATTAACCGGGAGGTAAAAGCCTTGGTCTTTGCGTCATACTCCAGAAGCGTAAGTCGCGGCTCGGCAAGCTCCCCGTAATTTTGATGCCACCCATCACCCACTAAAAGAGCCCGGGGAGAAGTCGTACTACTTCGCAAAAACACGGCTGAGCTTACCCCTCTTAGGGTGGGCACGTCTCTCCAACTCCCCTCGCTTAAGAGCCGCAGCTCCCCAGTTTTCTCCTCTGGATCTGGATAGGGTCTCCCAACTAAAAAACGATCCTCATCCACATCCATGTACATACCTAGCCTGGTTTTGAATCGTTCCTCAAACTTCCACATTCCAGATTCCGTGGGGGTCAGCATGCCGGTACGTGTGAAGTACTTCGACTCAAAATACGTCAACAGTAGCCCCTCCCCCACTTGCCTCAAGAACGTGCTCTCACTGCGCGGGCTCTGTGCCTCGAAAACAACTTTTGGATTTAAAAGTTTGTGGTCATAGAGCACCACCTGAAGAGGCGCGTTAAGGTTACCGCGTCCGTAACCATACGCCACTGCCACCATACGATCCTTGCCGCGCTGATATGGCGCTGCTAACCAAACTTTCTCCGTGGCGGGGACTTTAGTGACTGATTCGAGAGCCTCTCCCTTGATGCGATAGAGCTCAAGCTCTTTTGAGCTCTCACGATATATAAACAGCCCCGGCTGCCCGTTATCAAAAAAATCAGGCAGCGCGTAAAGCCCCACGAAACCGCCGGATGCTGACGCGTCCTGAGCGTTCACATCGAGGGCTAAGCCCACCACTAAAGCAACAAATAGAATAGCTAAACTGTTTACACATCTACGCATTATCAGCCTCCTCGCTAGTAATCGGAAATAAACTGACACCGTCAAACACTACCACCCTAGCCGTTGTGTCCAAACAGCGCAACCGCACCGGGCGTTAGCTCGGATACTGTCATAAGTAACAGGACTTCGTAAGTGAACTGGAACAATACTTGAATCGGTGTTACCTGCCGCTTTTTTCTTTTTTGGGGACTGTGATCTCCAAACTGCGACATCGATCACGGCAGATCAGCGCAACAGTGCCAAGGTTGATATAAAAAGGGGCATCCGCAATATTAACCAAAAGGTGATGGTTATAGTCTCCCTTGGTGTTAAATTTACTGAGTCCATCGACAACTTGCTGATAACCGTTGTTTATATAAATCACGGCTCCGCTCTTTAAGATAATCGTAGCGCCATCGCCAGCTAAAGCAGGCCCGCTCCAAACAAGGTTAGCTAAAACAAACGCGGTTAATATAGCGATCTTCTTCATACACACCCCCTTCCACTTAGAGATATCCCACCCCATGATAACAAACTTCGTGCGAGCCACCACCCCCAAAAATGCGAACGGATACCAGAATAAACCAACGCCGTAATCTGCCCTAACTCCCCTCTACCGTGACGGACTTACGTGAAACGTCCGAGTTAACGCCTCCACCACTTTCTCTGGGGAAAGTAAACATAGAGGCTGCCACTTAATTCACGCGCGGAATTGAACATGCAATTTTGTTTTAAGCCTCTAGGCGGTGGCGCAGAGTTAAATTCACTTTCTCCAGAGAAAGTAATATTCATGGGCGGTGGCGCGGAGTTAATTTCACTTTCTCCAGAGAAAGTAATATTCATGCAAACGGTTACATTAAAACAATTACCCGGAATATTTCAGAAATATTCCGGGTAACCATGCCTTCAAGCACGCCGGGCCTCAAAGAATCAGCACTTTTTGGCCCGGCGAGCGAGAAGAAGAACTTAACTGCACTTACTTGTGAAACGGTCAACGTTCTTAGCTGTCTTTTGCACCTTTGCATCCTTCTTGCGAACCACGGTAATAGATTCAATATACCTCTTCGTACGGGCCTTCATATTGGCTTCACACTCTTTTATAGAACCCTTGCAAGGCTCGCCAGTTACAGTTGGCTTCCCTTTGCGCATAGCTTTACGGTTTAGCTTCACTTGTTTTTTCGATAACTCAAGCACCTTCTTTAAGCTCACGGAAGAAACATCCACTGACACACAAAACTCGACCGAAGCGCAGTTAGTCACGGACGCAGGCAAATTCTCCACCGCAGCCAAAGCCGCCTTAAAGTTCTTACGAGCCTGGCGCAAAACTTTCTTCTTAAAGCTTGCGGTCAATTTGCTCTTCTCAAGATTGCGCTTGATAAGCTTAACCTCTCGGCGCAAAGAAGTTTTGATCTTATCGTACTGACTCCGCTGATCAACCGTTTTACATCCTAAGCACGAACTCCCATCACCACCACACACACCACAGCGATCTTCCTTTAGAGTACTGCCACACTTATTATCGCACCCAGACGGTCCAGGAAGATTACATCCACAACCAAGATCCTTCGCAGTGCCGCCACACACTCCAGCGCAATCCACTACCTTAGTGCTGCCGCACTTATTATCGCACCCAGACGGTCCGGGAAGATTACATCCACAACCAAGATCCACCGCGCTACCGCCACACACTCCAGCGCAATCCACCACCTTGGTGCTGCCGCACTGATTATCACAACCAGACGGTCCGGGAAGACCACATCCA
>JAAYZI010000071.1 GCA_012514925.1 Deltaproteobacteria bacterium
ATCCAAGTTGAGGTTTTTGAAAAAGGGGAACGTTAACTCCGTGGAAAATCCGGAAGCTATCAACGCGACGACCCCACCGGTTGCAATCACCACTTGCCAAATCAATTTTGCTCGCTCAGAGAGGCCCTTCGAGTTCTGTCGGGTAACCTTACGCCAGTCATCAATAAACCCCAACACCGCAAAGCCCAGCATCACCGCCAAGCTGATCCACACCATCTTATTTGTAAGGTTGGCAAACAGGACCGTCGCCAAGAAAACAGCCGAAACAATTAATAAACCACCCATGGTGGGTGTTCCGCGCTTAGACTCATGCCGCTTAGGCCCATCATCACGGATCGGCTGGCCCTTAATACCCAGCAGCTGCAAGTGACGAATAAAAACAGGTTGTAAAAACAAGACAAACGCAAAAGCAAACAGGAACGCCATCATGGCCCGAAAGGTCTGATAGCGGAAAACATTGAGCCAACTGTACTGATCACTAAGTCCGTAAAAAATATGGTAAAGCACAATTAACCTTCGACTTTATTAAAACCCGGCTCTCCTTGCGGCGACATTTCACCCTCTAACTCCAATAGAATTTCAACTGTTTTGTCAAGGCCAATCTCGCGTGACCCCTTAGCAAACAGCACATTGAAGGGCAGCTTATGAAGGATATGAGCGGCCGCCTGCGGGGAGGGTGCCGTGAAGACCTTAAGCCCTTCCACTTCACGCGCCTTCTCCATAAGGGAGGCAATCTCCCCGACTGCCACAATAAAAGCAGGCCTCAGTTCAGACGCCGCCCTTACAATTAAATGCTCCTGGTCGAGAGAGCCATTTCCACCCAAAAGCAGCCCGACCTCTCGACCTCCGGTTTTGGCCTCCTGGGCCAATTCAAAAAGCGACGACATGCCATCAGGGTTGAAGTAGCAAGTGCCATCCACAATAACTCGCTCAGGCGCTACTACCCTAAGATGCGGTTGGCTTCTAGGGATCACAAATCCAGAAACAGCCGCCTGGATCTGAGCAGCACTAAGCTGCGGCGCTACGATCTTAGCCGTTAAAGCCGCCGCCGCAAGATTAAAGGCCTGCTGTTTTCCTAGAAGACGGCTCTCAAGCTCGATCTCCTCCCCCAACAAAGAAATGCGACATTTAATCCCAGCTAGCCCGCGAGAACGTACTTCCAATACCTGAGCTTCACACTCAACTTTAGAGCCGACACATAGAAGGTTTACGGTTCCCCCTTGACTTCGCAAAGCCGCATATGCGCACTCGTCATCTCCATCCACAATCAGGGTGCTTCCCTCCTCCAGCCCCTCTCTAAGCTCGCTCTCGACATGCGCACTCCCTCTTTGCGCTCCCAAAACCACTCCAACATCAGGGGCGACCAGCCGCACCAAACCTGGAAGCTCTTCCGCGGCAAGATCCGGCATCTCCAGCACCATCCAGGCGTGCTCCCGGTTAGCCTGACATAAAGTCAGAAACATTTCAGCCTGGCTGGGGTTGTCGTAGTAGGAATAGGTGCCGCGACTGTGTTTAAGCAAGATAACAGCGGTAAGCTCCTTTACCACAGACGCGAGGCTGGATGCGGCAATGGCCACCAAGGGTAAACCCAACTCTCTTCGCCACCAGGCCGCTAATCGCCCCAACGCCTCCAGCGCATTTCCAACTACCAGCACGCGCTCAGGCTCCGTTAGGCTTGCCGGTTCAAACGGAGACTCTACTAGGCAAAGCGCCGCGCCCTGATCTAGCGCATTTTGAACGTAAGCGCGCCCATCAGGCAGCGCAACAAACAGCTCTCCTCCTTGGATGCGCCGGAAATCAAGAACTACACCCTGGAAAACAAGGCGCTCCGAATCCTGAGGGACCGGCTCTCCTAAAATTTCAAGCAGTTTAGATTTTGCAAGACATACGCTCATTTCGATCCGCCAACGCCTTAGCCGCCTCCTCTTGATCTGAAAAGTGAATTTTTTCTGTGCCGATAATCTGATAATCTTCATGGCCCTTACCGGCGATTAGCACCACATCTCCGGGGGAAGCCGCAGCGATAGCCTGCGAAATTGCGCTACGTCGATCTGGCTCTACCAACGCAAAGTCTCTGCCGCCTGCTACGATCTCGTCAATAATCGCCCGCGCATCCTCAGTGCGGGGATTGTCCGAAGTTACCACCACTTGATCGGCCAGGCGGCAGGCAATCTCAGCCATCTCAGGCCGTTTGCCTCGATCTCGGTCGCCCCCGCAACCAAAAACAACCCACAACTTTCCATGCGTTAAAGGACGCAGCGCTTGCAGAACGTTCTCTAAAGCATTAGGAGTGTGAGCATAATCAACATACACCCCAAGATTGTCTCCACCCACCGCTTCCAAGCGTCCAGGCACCTGCGGTAAACTGTACAAAGATTCCGCTATGGCCTGGCCATCAAATCCCAACGCCAATGCAGCGGAGAAAACCGCGGCCATATTCTCAGCGTTATGTCTACCGACCAGCGGTGTACAAATCTTATAAACCTTGCCATCAACGGTGAACTTCATACGGCTGCCGTTTAATCCTTGCGTAAAATCGGACCAGCACAGTCGCGCCGCAGGGACGCTACCGAAAGAAAAATCAGTGAGCCCCCAAGTTTTTAGCTTTGCGGCAAGCTGTTGCCCCGCCGTGTTATCAAGGTTTAAAACCCCCGCCATCGGTCCCTTGCCCTGTTTGGAGATAAGTTCAAAAAGACGCTCTTTTGCCGCAAAGTACGCCTCAAAATTACCGTGATAATCCAGATGGTCGCGGGTTAAGTTCGAAAAGATAGCAATATCAAAACAGATGTCATCAACACGTCGTTGCTCAAGCCCATGTGAAGAAACTTCCATAACTGCGGCGTGCATGCCGTTATCCAAACCTAAGCGCAAAGAACGGTGCAGCATCAGCGCATCCGGAGTTGTAAGCGAAGCTTCTCTGCTCACCCGCGGTATCTCAATACCTAAGGTTCCAACCCGCATGCTCGGCATGCCTAACTTGTTAAGAAGGTGAAAAAGTAACCAATGGATGGTAGTTTTTCCGTTTGTCCCGGTGACTCCAACCACTGTCATACGGCGGGAGGGATCTCCTGCAAAAAGGGCTGCTAAACGGCTCTGGCTGGCCCTTACATCCGGTACGACAATGCCGGGACGCGCCTTTAGCAGCTCCCGCTTGCTCACCAGCGCTGCAGTGGCTCCCGCCTTAAAAGCTTCATCTAAAAAATCATGCCCATCTACTCTTAAGCCCGGCACCGCCAGGAATAAAAGACCCGGAGCGGCTTCCTGGCTGGAAAGAGCGACTCCCGAAAGGAGCGGGTCAGCACCGTCCCCGGGAGAAAGCTCACCACCTAGATACCGGGCCAAAAAGCTCAAGCTAAACGGCGTTGCGACAGATTCTTGCTGAGAAAAGGCTTGCATGGAATGGTCTTACGTCAAGTAAAATCAGTATCCAAATCTATAGGTTATGCGAGAAAATGGCAAGTTACCCGAGGGAATGTGGTACTTTGTAGCCGTTTACGCTTGGAGGAACCGTCCACACATGGAATTGATTACACAAAATTCATAAACACCAAAACTTGTCCCCTCTTCGGTAAGCGTTCACAAAATTCTTATCAGTACCATTTTTAATCATGTGTAATCACTATACA
>JAAYZI010000072.1 GCA_012514925.1 Deltaproteobacteria bacterium
GCGAGATATGTATATGTGACAAGGTTTAATAAGAGCCCAGGTTAGCAAAGCCTTTCTGGTGATGGCTGGCGGTGGCTGCAGGTGGCGCGAAGTCTTCACTTTCTCTGGAGAAAGTGAAGTTAATTTCGCGTTACCGCCGGAGGCTTAAAACAAAAATTGCATAATCAATTCCATGCGTAAGCGGTTACCTTCCCTTTAGGGGACCATTTTTTTTCTTAATAACTTCACTGGTATCCCCCAACTTAATATTTATGTGAGCGGATACCGGATACAATTTTTGTTCGATCAAGCTAAAGTTTTTTTTGCAACTACTCGATAGGCCTCTCTGCTTTAGTAGGGTAGGGCAGCAAGTATTTGTACAGCTCACTAAAATGGGATTTTAGTGACATGTATAGAAAAGTAGGCCTACCTGAATGGTATGGAAATTGCTGGAGTTATCTGGGCTGCCTAATTTGTAAGGTAGAAATACGGAAGCTGCTTGGCACGGAGTGGCATCCAACCCAGGGGTGCAGACTTACAGTTTTAGGCCTTCGTGACAGTACATGATTTATTGTTTTCGTAATTTTTGAAGAAAATCACTTGAGGAAACTATGATGAAAAACATCAAACCCGCAATTGCTCTTCGCATCGCGACTGTATTTGTTGTTGTTCTGGCAATGCTTGCAATAGGATTTACTCCGCCACAAGCAGGCGCGCAGAGAATAAATAAAAAAGCTGCTGCGGCAAAAAAAGCTGAAAGAGTTGAAAAGCGTAAGGCTGCAAAGGGGAAGAAAGCTTCCCAGATTTTTCTTATCAAGCTTAACAATACCAAGTTTGGAACTGTTAAAAAACTGCTTAAGACGCCGAAGCTCCCCAATGGGAAAGCTGCCCAGGCGTTTATCAAGGAGTACTTGGGGCTAAAGGTGCTGGCTACGCTTGGCAAAAGCTCGCCAGACTTGAAGTTCACTTTCATCGTCAGGCTTCCCAGTAACGTTAAAAATGAATCCATTCAGGCTAGGCTAAAGAGGTTAAAAGCGCAGGAGCTGCTTGAGTTTTCGGCGGATGTGGTTGGAACTGGAACTGATGCCCTTGCTCCTCGGGATCTGCCGGAAGATGTTCAGGTCAATGCCACTATGGCGTTTTTAGGTTCTCGCGCTAAGAAAGCGGCAGGTAAGGATGTTGCGGTTAGGGCTAATGCTGCACCTAAGGGAGCAGGTTGGGTAGCGGTTCCGCTTAATAGTAAGAATCCTTCTTTGCTTGGCGCTATTGTTGGTCTTAACAAAACTTGGAAGAAGATTAAGAAGGGGAATCCTGGAAATCCACAAAATGGTTCTGTTCAAATTAGTTTGGCGACTTGGGAGGGTCTAGATAAGTTAGGTGAAGGTGACACCAAAAATGTGTTGGTGTGGGAGACTCTTAAAACTCTGCTTTGCGCTGCGCAAAAAGATATGGTCGCTATTGGCGCTGTAGGTAGTAAGGAGAAGGGTTACTTCCCGCTTCCGCTTGTGCCGGTGTGTGCTGCTAAGAAGTTGGCGAAACCGGAGGGTGTCCTTGGGCTTAGCGCTGGTCTTGTTGCAAAGATTGGAGGTGAGGGGAAAGCTGACTCCAAGCGAGAAGCTGGCGCGTTAAACGGTTATACTGTAAGTGGAAGAGTGACTACGCAGGCGGAAAATAATGCTGCTAAAGAGCCAGTTGGAGGCGTTACGGTGGAAGCGAGGCTGATTGATCCAGCAGATAATTCTGAGATTCTCGTTCAAACCGCAAAAACTAACAGGAATGGCTCGTATACAATCAAAAGCTTGACTGGCGGCAGTACTTACAAAATCTACGCGTCAAAAGGTGGGGTCAATTACAATGATGATAGTCTAGGCGGCACCCCCACAAACAAGTTCATTGAAATCCAAAACATAGCACAGGACACGCCGGCTCAAAACTTCAACCTTGTGGAAAGTGGTATAACAATTTCCGGCACTGTAAGAGGGCTTAGAGGAACGGATGAGGCCGAAGTTTGCCTCTATAAAAACCAGGAAGAGAAAGGCTGCGCAGAAACCGCCGCAGACGGGGCCTACACTATTTCCGGCGTGTCACGCGGAAGGTACAAGGTAAGAGTGAAAGAAACAACTCCCTCTGAGAAATACAATCTTAGAAAAGCCAACAAATCTGTAAGGGTCAGAAAGAAAGATCGGGTGGTCAATTTGGCCGTTAGAGCCTTGAAGGTTAATGTCTCGGGCCAGGTTAAGAGGGAGCTTAACGACGGTAAATTTAGAGGAGTGGGGAGAGTTATTGTCACCGCCACTTTCGATGGTGGAGATAGCGTAAGGACTAGAACGAACAAGCGCGGAAATTACCGATTGAAGGTGATTAAGCTTGAAAAAGTAACACTTAGCGCTGAGAAGAAGAATATACGATTTCAGGCTTATATTGGCGACACAGCCTGCCCAAATCAGCAGGTGTGTCCACTTCCCAATACCCAAACTGAACATGTGTTTACCCCAGACAGTGCAGTAAATGATAAGAACTTTAGAGACGAGGAAGGTGATCGCACCATTTCAGGTGTGGTGGTTGGACTAGCAGCGGAAGCAGGGCACATTGCAACAGTCTGTTACGGTGACGGCGCAAATTGCAAGGGCGATGTCGAAGCTAAGGGGCAAGATGGCGGCAAATACGAAATCACTGGTGTCAAGCGGGGCAGCTATACCGTTAAGGTCAAAAGTGCAACCCCAAATGGCCACTACAACATAGCTGCTGCTAAAAGGGCTGTAACCGTAGCCGAAAACAACGTTACCAATGTTAATTTAGTGGTTTCGGCGAAAACCTACACGATTAGCGGCAAAGTGACAAAAGACGGTGCGACCCCTATAGGCGGAGTTCTAGTTACCGCAGAGACGTCGCAAGGCACTGTTGTTAAATCTACAACCACGAACGCAAAAGGCACTTACACTTTGTCAGGCTTGGCGCATGGAGGGGATTATACTATCAGGGCTGTTAAGGCGCCGCATGATTTTGGTAATCCTAAGACATATTCCCAACTTAGTGGGAATGTTTCAGACTGTCACTTTAACTCAAATGTCATGTGGCGGATCACAGGAGTGATCGCCGGGTTGGAGAGGAGCTTACAGAATTCAGGGCAGGGTGATACCGATAAAGTTAAGATAACTGCACAGTGCAAGGATAATATGGGTAACCCTCGACCTATTGAAGTTGTGGACAATAAAGGAAATGGGGCGTACGAGTCTGCCGCTGAGGTTCCAAACGGTACTTGCACCATTACGGCTGCTCCCGTTGGCCAAGTCCCCCAGGGGCGGTACTCAATACAACCGGCCTCTTATGTGCGCACCGTAAATAATAAAGATTCAACAGGCGTAAACTTTACCTTCGCCTGGAAGAAGTACACCCTTACTGGAAAGGTTGGGTTTACGGATGGCACTGGATTAGGAGGAGCACTTGTTACGGCGAAGGCGCAAGATGCCGGTGACCACCCAGATCGTACTTACTCAACCACAGCCGCCGGCAGTTTCACTCTCTCCAATATGAAGGTTGGGGTGAATTACAAGGTGACTCCAA
>JAAYZI010000073.1 GCA_012514925.1 Deltaproteobacteria bacterium
GAGCACGCTCGCTGCGGACGAAGGTGCGAAGCCTTAAAAGCCATACGCGCAAACTACGCCGGGGGATAGCTTCTTTACCGCGAAAAACTTACCTTTGTTCGCAAGCAGCTGGGCTGGGCTAGTGCCTACATTAACCCCTTAATTTTCCTAGCCTCTTAGAGTCCTATTAAGAAAAGGAGAATCGAAGTCGATAGCAACGTTATGGGCTTGGATAAAGCTGTAACCTCAGGAGACCCGCGCGTGATTCCTGTTACCGAAGAAAATGCCACAATCCTCGTAGTTGACGACAATCCGTTGATCGTAAATGTTTTAAAGAGTTTGTTCTCTGCGCAGGAGTACAATGTTTACTCTTCCTGTAATGGTCGGGAAGCGACGGAGCTGCTCAAGAAGAAGAGCATCGATGTGATTGTGTGTGATGTGATGATGCCCGAGATGGACGGCTACGCCTTTCACCAATCGGTGCGTAGTGACCCGCAGTACGCCCATATTCCCTTTGTGTTTTTAACCGCGCTAGGAAGCCACGGCGAAATTAACAAAGGACGTGAGACTGGGGCGGATGACTACGTAGTAAAACCCTTCGACCCTAAGGATCTTCTGGCGATTGTGCGTGGCAAGGTGGTGCGCTCAAGAAATTTAAAGAACCTCTCGGAGGCGCGCTATGAAGCCTATCGTAGGCGAGTGATTCATACTCTTTCACACGAATTCCGCACTCCTCTGGTGGCGATTAATACCGGCGCTGAACTGTTGATGGAGCAAGAGGGGCAGCTTGACCCGTCCAAAGCGGCCAGTCTAATGGAGGCTATCCGCCGGGGCGGGCAGCGTCTTGAAAGCCTGGTAACGGATTTCATGCTGATGCAGCAGATTGAGGCGGGGATTGCCCAGAATATGTACCGTGATCGGGTCAAAGCGCACGATATAAGTGAATTAGTGGAAAATTATCTGGCCAGCCGCAATGAGTGGCTGATGTCTTTGGGATTTGAGGTGAGATTTGAGAGTGCGGCGGCTGGATTGCAAGTGTACGTGTATGAGCCGCAGATTGATGACATTCTGGGCCGTTTGCTTAGCAATTCTGTTAAATTTAGCCGTGAGCGCAAAGTTATTGAAGTGGCCGTTTACCCCCGTGCGGGTGAGGTGGTAGTAGAGGTGCGTGATCGCGGTATCGGTATCGATGTGCACCGTTTGCGTGAGGCGGTTGACGCATTTGGTCAAATTGATCGTGACAGGCTGGAGCAACAGGGAGGAGGCCTAGGCTTGGCGATTGCAAACCGTTACGCCAAAATTAACGGTGCCGTGCTCGAGTTCGAAAATCGCGCTGATGGAGGCGCAGTCGTAAGCCTAGTGCTGTCGCAGCTTAAATAGCTCCGCCCCTATAACCCTGACTTAAAGAGCCTTCACCAGAAAGGCTCTGCTAATCTTGGGCTTTTATTAAACCTTGTCACATATACATATCTCGCACGTAGCACGCTAGTTTAATTTGCCAATCCTTTGCGCGAGATATGTATATGCGACAAGGCCAATATTAGGTCGTACCAGATTGGATGACCTTACGTTTTATGAAGAAATCTAACACTGTCTGTGTGATGGTATCCGTTTGCATGAGTTTTACTTTCTCCAGAGAAAGTAAAATCAATTCCACGCGTAAGCAGTTACTGGATACTTCTTTATAATTACACAGACAGCGCATTATAATTCTCCGACTCAATGCTAAAGTGGATGGATCTCTTTGAAATTCCAACATGTTTTTTCGTCGCCAAATATAAAGCATTCCTACCATACGCCGATAACACATCTACACGGAGTAGCTCGCCAGACACATCCAAGCTTCTCCGCGAGGCGGGGTGTGTTTTGAAGCGGGTAGCGGATGATAACAATTTGTAAGATTGAGGTTGTTCCATGGTAGCGAGTATTGGAAGCAGCGGTAGTCCCTCCTATTTACGCGCCTTAGACAGCGCAGACAAAGCCAAAGAAAAGTCCCTTAATAAATTATCAAGTGGTAAGAAGAACCCGCTAGATGACCCCGCAGCGGCTGCGATTGTAGCTGAGCTGGAAGCAGACGTAGCAACTTTAGACCAAGCGGCGCGCAATATAAGCGACGCCTCTTCCCTTATGGCCATTGGCGAAAGTGCGCTTGCCAACGTCAGTGACACTGTCACCCGCATTACAGAGCTATCAGTTCAAGCGGCTAACGGCACCTACTCTCAAGAACAGCGCCAAGCTATGCAGAACGAAGTCGATAGTCTCTCTGCAGAAATAAACCGTACCATTCAAAGCGCAGAGTTTAACGGCCAGAAAATCTTTGATAGCGCCAGCAACCCGAAACTTGACGTGCAAGTTGGCAACAGTTCGGATCAAAACAGCCGCATCAGCTTTGACTTCGGGGACCTGAGCACTCAGGCGGAAAGCCTACTCTCAATCGATCTGATGAGCCCTGAAGGAAGAACTTCGGCACTGTCGACACTAAACTCCTTTCAGACTCAGGTGAACTCCACCCGAGGCCAGATGGGGGCGTTTGAGTCACGGCTGGCCGCTGCCAATGAAACAGCGCGGACAAGCTCAATAACCGCCGAAGCCGCGGCTTCGCGCATTCGAGACATCGATTATGCAGAAGAAACCGCTAATTTAACCAGAAATAATATTCTGGCCCAAGGTAGCGTTGCGATGGCGGCTCAAGCTAATGTGACTGCAAACACAGTGCTGTCTTTGCTGCGCTAGCCCTCCCCTTTGACAAAACATCCTGAAATGTAAGAGATTTGAAGCCGGTTCAACTCTCTTGCATTCGGGGGCCATGAATATCGAAGCAACTACGATCTTAGCGCTTTCTCACAAAAACACACTAGTGTTCGGCGGCGACGGACAGGTCACTCTCAACAATACCATTATGAAGCATAGCGCAAATAAGATCCGCAAACTCCAAGACGGCAAAATCCTGGCCGGATTCGCCGGATCTGCTGCCGATGCCTTTACGCTGTTTGAACGCTTCGAGGGCAAACTCAAGGAGTTCAGCGGGCAGCTTGGTCGGGCTGCTGTAGAACTGGCTAAAGATTGGCGCACAGATCGGTATTTAAGGCGGCTGGAAGCCATGTTACTCGTTGGAGACCGAGATTCGATCTATTTGCTCTCAGGCTCTGGAGATGTCATTCAACCAGATGATGGCGTCGCCGCAATCGGCTCCGGAGGGAACTTTGCGTTGGCGGCTGCGCGCGCGCTAGTGCGCCATGCCCCGGAGCTATCCGCCCGAGAGATCGCCGAAGCCTCTATGCAGATTGCCTCTGAGATCTGTCCATTTACTAACCGAAACTGTGTATTTGAAGAGCTCTCCTGTGGATAAGAACCAAAACGATAAAATAGAACAACCTAACCGCCTTTCCGACCAAGACATGCTGCCCCCCCAGACAGTGGCAGAATTAGATCGCTATATTATCGCGCAAGACGACGCCAAGCGGGCTGTGGCAATCGCGCTGCGCAACCGCTGGCGTAGGTTACAGGTTCAGGGGGAGATTAGAGAAGAAATCACCCCAAAAAACATCATCATGATCGGACCTACCGGGGTTGGAAAAACTGAAATTTCGCGCAGGTTGGCCAAACTGGTAAATGCGCCCTTTGTTAAGGTTGAAGCCTCAAAGTTTACTGAGGTGGGTTACGTCGGACGCGACATCGATTCTATTATCCGCGACCTGATTGAGTCGGCCTACACTCTGGTCAAAGAGGAGGAGCGCATCAAGGTTAAGGAACAAGCCGAGCAGATCGCCGAGGAACAACTGCTTACGCTCCTACTGCCGGGTTCAAGCCGAAAGAAGGAGAGACCCCATCGAAACCCAGTCTCTCCGTATTCAACAGAAGAATGGTCTATGGGGGACACTATCATCCTTGGAGACAATCAGAGCGAGGACTCGGATCCTTCCGAAGCGCCCCCAAGTCGACGCGCCACTCGTGAAAAACTAAAACGCATGTTAAACGCCGGTGAACTGGATGACCGCATTGTCGAAGTTGAAACTTACAAATCAGTCTCGGCTCAAATGCAGATCTTAGGGCCGCATGGCTTGGGAGAGATCGAGGGCCAGATCAAAGACATGTTTGCCAGCATGGTGCCGAGACAACGCGAGGTCCGAAAGCTTCCCGTAAGAGAAGCACGTAAGATTCTGCGCCAAGAGGCGGAAGAGGTTTTGCTTGATCATGGAAATATAGCCGAGCTTGCCGTCGCCCGTACCCAAGACACTGGCATCGTTTTTATTGATGAGATTGATAAGATCTGCGGCTCAGAGCCGAAACACGGCCCTGACGTATCACGTGAAGGGGTGCAGCGGGATCTTTTGCCGCTAGTCGAGGGTACCACTGTCAACACCAAATACGGTCCAGTAAGAACGGAGCATATATTATTTATAGCATCCGGCGCTTTTCACACCTCAAAGCCCTCGGATCTCATGCCCGAATTCCAAGGACGTTTTCCAATCCGCGTGGAGCTGACTAGCCTGACCCCAGAACATTTCGTCCGGATCCTAACGGAGCCCAAAAACGCCCTTACCAAGCAGTACCAAGAGCTTCTTAAAACCGAAAACGTAGATCTTGTTTTTACCGATGATGCCATCGCCGAAATCGCCTACATGACTGCCGAAGTAAACTCGCGCACCGAAAATATCGGCGCACGCCGCCTTTACACCCTACTGGAGAAAGTTCTGGCGCAGCTTTCTTTTGAAGCGCACTTACACAGTGGCTCGCAAGTTGTGATCAACAAGGATTACGTCCAAAGAGAGCTGCAAGATGTCGTAAAGGACGCGGACCTGTCTCGATTCATTCTGTAAGACGTAAACTAGGCTAACCCATACCCAAAACTTCCCTCTTCAACAGGGGCGGAAGCAGATTGTTCCCCGAAGGTACGTACCCAAATGGCAGGTAAGCTCCAGACCAAGTTATTACTCTTAGAGCAAGTACGCCCAAGATCTGGTCTACAACAACTACTCCGCTAGATGACACTAGGGTTACCTCTACCGCTTCTCCTTCTGAGACCAAACTCTTAAGATGTAGATCCCCTCCAGCTACAAGCATAACTTTCCCAGATACAGTCAACGCTTCAAATGCCTCAAGATAACCGAGCGCTGCTATTACGACAGCGCTAGATCTCCCTCCTGCTGAAATTTGCGCCGCTGCTTGAATCTCCAGATTACCCTTAACCGCATAATCATCATCTCCCGGAAGGCGCGTAATCACGCATTTTCGCGATGATCTAAGCGCTGACGGCGTTAACTCAAATCCAGAGGAGGTCAAAAACTTACTCCCGAAAGTAGCGGCGTCGCAATTAGCAGCGCCCATAAAAAGTTGTTCATAATCTATGATCGGAAAGGCCGCTGGCTCCTCAAGGTCACTACCAACTATAAGGGCGGCAGTAAGAATTTTTTCATCCGACATGCTCTGCATTAGGTAGAGACGGCGATGGAGTTGATGCTTACCAGTGCTACCCTCTGCCGCCGCGTAGACTAAACGCCCCGCAGTCGTAGGGAGGTCGGCGTCTCCAGCTTGATAGAGAACCCGATTTTCCGCCTGAACCCGCGCTCTTAGAGCATGCACACGCCCCGCCTGCATCTGGACAAGAAGGTAGGCAAAGTGACCCGTCCCCAAAAATAGAAGGGCAATAAACGCCGCTGCCAGCAACACTGCCAGCAGCACAGACCCTTTATCGGCCATCCTGCTTTTAAATGTATTTAACGCCTTCATGGACGATTCATTAGAAAATTGTAATACGAGCTCTGTCCCAGTTTGTGCACTAGGGTAAAACTTTCGTTCCTCCCATCTACAAACTTAACCTCTGCGCTTAAGGCGCTCACCGAACCCCCAAAAACACCCTCCATACTCAGCTTTAAGCTCTGCACACCTCTAAGCAACGGTTGATTTTCCACATTCTCAGCGCCGCGATGGGATAACAGCCGGAGCTGCTGCTGTTGATCAACGTAGAAGGTGTGGTGCCGTGAGACTGGAATTATGTCTTTTATATGCTCCGCTCCGAGAAGGTCGCCTGCAACCACGCTCATGCTCTCTACCGGCGCCAACTCAAAATCAAGGCACTCTGCATTGCCGGGATGAGCCAAGTAAGTTCCTCGCAACTCAATTGGACCGTCGGGAGAGATTCCCACAAAACTTTTAAACTCTTCCGGATGTAGTCTCCTATCAAAGCGGGGGCAGGCATAAAAAACATACCACCACGGTTGCTGCTCAAAACGCACCACACCGTAAGAGGCCGTAATTTCCAGGGCAATACCCGTGATTGCATCTGAACGTAAATCCGGTGGGTTCTTTTTAGAGGATAAGACGCGGTTAGGCTCGCCGTTCGTCATGACGATATTACCGGCTTTATGGATTCTGAGGGGTAGAGTAAAGGCGTGAGAATCCAGGCCTTGCATAAGCTTTTCCAACAGGCCCTCCGTTTTTATAAGCGCATATTGATTCTGATGTTCAACTCGGATTCTGAGATAATGCACCAGAGCGGAATGCACACCTGTCCCCACCATCAACATCAGCGGCGCTGCCAGCACCAAGCCAATTAGCGCCTCTAAAGCAGAGGCCCCGCGCTCCATAAAGTTATTCTTCACTCCCGCTTCACTGAAAATGTAATCCCTAAATCTCGACCTTGCTTTTCGCATTTCATCAACACCAGCCCGTGCTTCGTCGTAATTTTACTGCACCTTCCCTCAGTGAATTCCTCCGCACGCCAAGCAAGCCGCTCCAGATCAGCACGTGTCTTTAATCTTCGCTCGTTTAACCCTTGCAAAGTCTGCGTTTGAAAGACCAGCGCCCCCATTATCACCAAACTCATCAGTGTCAATGCAGCCAGCACCTCTATCAAACTCAGGCCATTTTGTGGTTGCATTTTATGCCCCACCACAACGGAGGCTTATTCGGCTTCTAAGCGAAAGCACTATTCGGCAGAAATCTTTGCCGTCAGTAAGGATTACTGTAAGTGGAGTGCTCACCCCGCTGGGATATAAAGTCGCAAAACGCACTTCCTTGGCAGCGGCATCAATTCTTACCGGGTTTTTAAGCTGATGGCGTAACAGCACCCCTCCGTGTTCGTTTTTCTTTTTGGCAAGGTAGGAGCGCTCTCCAAATTCGATTATTATCTCGGTTTCACGCTGCAAAGCGTCAATCGTTAGCTGCTCTAAGACTGCTTTTAAGCGCCTGGCTTCAAACTTAAGAGTCTGGTCTCCCACCAGGCCGGCATAAGATGTCACACTCAGCAGAAGCAAAAGCGCCGTAAGAGCCAGCCCACAAATCAGTTCCAACAAGTGATGGCCAGAAGAGCTCTCAAATAATTTACGTGGGTACGATGTCATGGTGACTTCTTCGGGCTTTTTAAGAGGATGTTTCCGGATCTTACAAATGAAATGTCCAGGTTACTTGACAACAGTATCCGTTCACATGAATATCAAATTAAGTGATTATAATGTGTTATCAGTGCGATTATCATGAGAAAAAATGCGTGAGCGGTTACTTCGTTTTCATCGCTGCTACTTCTACTTGTTGCTAGCGCTTGCTGCATGGGTCTATCTAGCGCCATCCTCTTTGGCTTGTGCGGAAACAGCACCAAAGGTCACGGTCTTTGCCCCGAACAAGGTTAGCCCTGGCGTCACCCTGGTGCCTCTTATGCGCGAGAAAATCGTGCTTCTTTCTGAAAGCGGGGAAGTTCTTAACACTTGGCCGATTGACGCCACCAGAGCCAGGCTTCTTAAAGACGGCACCTTACTGGTGCTGCACGCAAGCAATTGGGGGCGAAATATCAAAAAATGGAGGAAACTAAAGCGGAATATCCGCATTTACGACAAAGACAGCAAGGTGCTGTGGGAACATGTAGCCGATGACTTTGTCCACCATGATATTAGAGAAACTGCAGCCGGTGGGTTCATTTTCTTACAACGCAGCTTTGTTCCCGAAGAGAAAAAACAAGGAATCAAAGATCTAAAGCGCCGGGCCGTTGCGCGGATACGCTCCGATGCAGTCGTTGAAATTGATCGGCAAGGCAATACTCTTTTTGAATGGCCTTTCTGGGAGAGCATTGACTTGAATTACTGCGGGAGCGACCCATGCCGTCCTGATGATTGGACTCATGCCAATACAGTTGCGCCACTTCCTCCTAACAAATGGTACGACCAGGGACACACTGCTTTTAAGCCCGGCAATATCATGGTCATGCCGAGGTCGTTTTCAACGATCTTAATTATTGATCGTGAAAGCAAAAAGATAGTCTGGGAATATAGTGGAGATTATAAAGGTGGGCTAGACAAAAGCCACGAGCCCCATATGATTCCTCCCCATCTTCCCGGAGGAGGAAATGTTTTGGTGTTTGATAACGGTACTTTTAAGCACCCGAAAGAGTCTTACATTCTTGAGATAAATCCGCTTACCAAGGAGATTGTCTGGAAATATGATCGGGGCGAAAAGTTCTTCAGCAAAACCCGGGGAGCCGTGCAACGCCTTCCAAACGGCAACACCCTAATCTCAGAGGATAACCGGGGGCGCTGCTTTGAAATTACGCCAGCGGGTGAAATGGTATGGTTATTTGAGGATGACTATGAAATCAACCGCTGCGAAAGATTCCCATCTAATTACTTTAAGAAGGAGGTCTCTCCACCTGCAAACAGGTAAGTTACTATTGATTTATGCTGCTGATTTACACTGCTCTCGTATATGAAGCCAAGCCGCTGATTGAGTGCTTGAAGCTTAAACGCGACCTACGCTTTAAAGCCTTACGCGTCTTTTCTGGTGAGTCCATACTCTTGCTGGAGGGCGGGGTTGGTCCGCAGAAAACCACTGCCACAATTACCCATTTTGCTAAAGCGTTAACAGCTATAAAGCCACCGCCACAGATTCGAGTCGCGCTTAATATAGGAATCTGCGGCGCAGCGGCTACGTTTAAACTTGGAGCGCTTTATCAAGTCTCTGAAGTTTCGACACACTCTCATACCAAAGTTTTTTTCCCTGGAGTCTCTCTAGACCCAGAGCTACCAAGCGCAAAGTTGCGAAGCTTTGATGAGCCTCTATACGCCAATAACCCCGCAGCAGCCGGGGTTGAACTGGCAGACATGGAAGGATTTGCTTTCTTTGAGAGCAGCGCTATTTATTTTACGGAAGCCAAGCTGGGATATCTTAAAATAATCTCCGACCACTTGGACTGCACATGCCTCGACCACCACATCATAGGCACCCTCTTTAAGCCGCATCTACCCCGCCTCACTACCGTTTTGAAAAAGGCGCTCACCTGCGCCAACCCCCCTCACCAAGTTTCCGCTTCAAACACCAACTCACGTAACTAATTACCAATGCTACCAACTAGTGCGACCTTAACCACTAGCAGCCTTTCATAAATTACGCTATTCTCCTCAAATTGTAACCGTTCACGTGTGGAATTGTTCATCACCAAAGCTTCTCCTGAGGGGACCTTTTGCCTAGGCTTTGGTGTTGGTGGATTTTGTGAATCGATTCCGTACGTGAGCGCTTACTCAAATTCTTATCCTAAGCACCCTGGAGGTTAACATGCCACAGCAATATCCTTTCTGCAAAGAAGAGATCAAAATTTTGATGCTTGAAGGCATTCATGAAATTGCCGTCAAGATGCTGCAAGACGCGGGTTATATCTGTAATGTGATCCCTAGATCCTTATCTTCTGAGGAACTGATGGAACAGATCCAAGACTCACACGTCGTAGCGATACGTTCCAAGACAAAAATTACCTCTGAACACTTAGCTGCGGCGCAGCACCTACTGGCGGTGGGGTGTTTCGGTGTCGGCACGAATCAAGTGGACTTGGATGCTGCCGCCAACCATGCCATCCCAGTTTTCAATGCTCCCTACGGAAACACCCGCAGCGTCGCTGAATTGGCTTTGGCGCACATTCTTTGGCTGGCGCGCCGGGCAGCCGACAAGAACTGCAAAATGCATCAAGGCTTTTGGGATAAGTCCGCAAAGGGCGCCATCGAAGTGCGCGATAAAGTCTTAGGGCTGATTGGTTACGGTCATATCGGGCAGCAAGTGGGGCTGCTGGGCGAGTCGGTGGGAATGCACGTTCTTTTTTACGACATCGCCAAACGTCTTCCCCTGGGTAACGCACACCCCGTTGCAAGCCTAGAGGCCCTGCTTGCAAAGGCCGACTTTCTCTCTCTGCACTTGCCGACCATGCCCAACAACCGGGCTCTAATTGGCGAAGCAGAAATCGCCAAAATGAAACGCGGCAGCTACCTACTAAACTTAAGCCGCGGAAGCTTAATCGACTTTTCCGCGGTTAAGGCCGCGATTGAATCGAAACATCTGGCAGGTGCGGGATTGGATGTTTATCCTGCCGAACCAAAAACCAATAAAGAAGAGTTTAAGTGCGATTTAGCTGGGATGGAAAACGTGATTTTGACCCCACACTTAGGGGGCAGCACGGAAGAAGCGCAGTACAACATTGGAGTGGAGGTGGCCAGCGCGTTTATTAAGTTTATCGATAACGGCACCACCACCGGAGCGGTTAATTTCCCCCAAGTAGAGCTGCCACTTTTCCCCAATTCCCACCGCATTTTAAACGTTCACCGCAATGTTCCAGGTGTGCTCAGCAGCGTCAATAAGATTCTCTCGGACCTGGGCGCCAATATTAACGCACAGTATCTGAATACATACAAAGACGTGGGCTACCTGATTATGGACGTGGGCAACGGTCTCTCAGAGAACGTAGGGGAAGAGATCTCCAAGCTTCCAACCAACATCAAAACTCGGATTCTTACCAGCCCGGATATTTCATGAAGTATCCCCGGGCTAGCCACGGGTTACGCGTGCTTGCCCTCGAACTCGCGCATGAAGGCTACCAACTTTTTGACGCCCTCCAGCGGAAAAGCGTTGTAGATGCTGGCCCGCAAGCCGCCCACACTGCGGTGGCCTTTAAGCTCCACCAGTCCCTGCTCGGCTGCTTCTTTAACGAACTGCGGCTCCAGATCTTGCTGCCTGATGCGGAAGGTCACATTCATCAGGGAACGGCTGCCCGGTTCTGCGTGACCAATATAGAAATCTGATGCATCGATGGCTGCATATAATAGCTCTGCTTTCTCCCGGTTAATCTGCTCAATCTTTGCCAATCCTCCCTGACGCTTGATCCATTTCAGGACTTCTCCAAAGACGTAGATCGCAAATACCGGCGGGGTGTTGTAAAGCGAATCATGTTCGACGTAGGTGTTGTAATTTAGCATGATCGGAAGGCTCTTACTTGAACGCGACAAAAGATCTCGGCGAATAATCACCACTGTCACGCCGGCTGGTCCTAGATTCTTTTGAGCTCCGGCATAGATCAAACCGTATTTTTTGATATCAATCTTCTTATGAAGCAGGTCAGAAGAAGCATCACACACCAACACGGTCTTTGAAAGGTCCACCGCCGGTTCGCTCTGGAACTCCGTTCCAAAAATTGTATTATTGCTGGTAAAGTGGCAGTATGCGCTGCGCTCGCTGAGCTTAATTTCTGCCGGGATTTTATTGTAGTTAGACTCCGCGGAGCTGCCAGCCACAGTAACCTCTCCAAACTTACCGGCTTCCTTATAAGCCTTCTCAGACCAAGCTCCCGACAGAATGTAATCTCCAACCATCCCAGGCGAAAGTAAATTCATGGGAACCATTGAAAACTGATTAGTGGCGCCGCCGCTTGCAAAAATGATGGCAAAGTCATCTCCGATCTCCAGTAAGCTGCGCAGATCATCTTGGGCCTGCTTAATAATCTCCAAGAAAGCCTTGCTACGATGGCTCATCTCCATAATCCCGATACCGCTGTCTTGGTAGCTCAAGATGTTTTCAGAAACAATCTGCAAAACCTCTTCAGGCAATACCGCAGGACCGGGGCTAAAATTGAATTTACGTAGAGTCATGGCCTTTCCCTTGTAAAATGGAGTTAACAGACGCAGCATAGCACTATAGGTAAATTAGAAGTATAGTGTGTCCGTTCACATAAATATTACTTTCTCCGGAGAAAGTGAAATGTAACCGTTCACATATGGAATTGATTACACAAAACCCACTAACACCAAAGCTTACCCCCTCAGGGGGCTTTTTTGGGGGGGGACCACTTTTTTTTCTTGATAATCGCATTGGTAACAGATTGTAATCCCCTAATTTGATATTTATATAAACGGATACACTTTTCCTAGACTGCTAGCTTTCTCCCCGTCTTTTTGAGAATATAAAAGTATGGATCTTGTTGATCTCATTAATCCGTCTCTTACCACCTTGCTCCTGGTGATGCTCCTTCCTTTTCTCTACTTTGGATACCACGCCAAGTACTGGTACAACCCACCCTTTTTAAAACGTAGCGACTTTTTTCTAATGATGTTGGCGCTCTGTTTGGGGGCAGTGGTCATCGTTAAGATGATTCGCGCTTTAAGAGCAGGCGAACAAGAAGACCTTCAACTTATCTTGATGCATTTGGCCCCGGTACTGTTGGTGCTACTGATTGTGCGCGCTGGAAAGGTGGGCATCGGCCCGCGCATGCAAGCCGCTCCTAATGCTGAGGACGCCACAGCAGCGCCTGGACCATCTCGTGAAATTAAGCGCGTCACCTGGGACGAGCTTATTATCGACGAGGGGCTTAAACATGAGCTGATCTCTATCGTCGAGCTTCTCAAAGATCCAAAAACCACTCGCAAATATGGAATTGATGTTCCTAAGGGGATCCTCTTAACCGGTCCACCCGGAACAGGAAAAACTACCATCGCTAAAGTCATTGCTAGCACCGCCAATTTAAGTTTTTTCGTTCTGTCCATGGATGAGATTGTCTCCAAATGGGTGGGGGAATCCGAGAAAAATCTAACTCGCCTTTTTGATGCCGCCAGGGCCCACGCTCCTTCGGTAATTTTTGTGGATGAGGTCGACTCTATCGGCAGAGCCAGGTCTTCGGGCGGGCAGCAGTGGGCGGAGAATTTACTTAATCACCTGCTCCAGCTTATTGACGGCGTGGTCAAAACCGAAGGCCTTTACGTTATTGCCGCCACCAACCGCGCAGACTTAGTAGACGATGCGCTTAAACGCGCCGGCAGACTTAACAAAGTAATCGAGATTCCGCTGCCTGACTTTAATTCACGTCGGCAGATTTTCATGCTAAACCTAGCCAAGATGCCGCTGGCGGAGCAGATCGATATTGATTTTCTAGCGCATGTGACCGAGGGGAATTCGGGCGCTGATATCAAGGAGATCTGTAACCAAGCCGGGCTTAATGCCTTTAAACGCGAATCCGGCAAAAAGAAACGATCCCATACTGTGTGCTACGCCGACATCGAACTGGCGCTAAGCGAGTTTGTAAAGGGTTAAGCTTACACCCCCCAAATAATATGCAGCGCACTCCCGAGAACCCTCCATAACTATGATTGAGGGAGAGATGCCCGACCTAATGGAGTAGGTTTTTCAGGGAGTTAAGGTCATGTCGCTTCAAGTCGAAACAGGTCCACGCCGGGTAGTTACGGATCTTAGTGAAAGAGAGCTGCTTATACGCGGCGCTGCGGTAAATCCAGACCCTGCCAAGCAGTTCAGCAAGGAGACCTTGGGAACTGACAATTCTTTTCAGGTCAAGAGTCAGCATGATCTTGCGGGTGAGGCTGCTAAAAGCGCGATCATGCAGGCAACAAAAGACCCAATGGTTAGTCCAAATGAGGCCAAGCGAATCGCAGATGCATACATCATGGGCGGCATACCACTCTCTGCTGGATTAAGCGGAGACTTAGCCAAAGAGCAGATCGCTACGTTAGCCCGAGATTATACTAATATTGCCAGGATTAAGGCCGAACTGGAGAAGAAGAGACGTGGCAACCCTCCCCCAGAACCAGAGCTTGTCACCTCTCAAACCAATCGACCAGGCGGCCCGGATACGGCATCTTCACAGAAACAAGCCCAGCAGATTGAGTCCGAAAAGAAGATCGCCCAGAGAGTGGATGAAGGCGGTCCTAAGGAAGGACCGACAGCAGAGGCGCTACGGAGACCGTCCCCTCTGCTAAACTCCCTGCTCGCAGCAGCAGCCGAAGAGGGGAGCAGAAACAACCTCTCTAAGTCTTTTTCAGGCCCTTTAAAAAGAGATCCTTTAAGCACAGTTCTGACTGTGGCAGAGGCCGCAGCTCAGGCGCTGCAAGAGACTCCTGAGCAGAAGCGACAACGAGAAGAGGCACAAAAAGCTCAAAATCGCGCACAAATTGCAGACCACCGGAAGGAAGTCACCAAACTATCGGCAGAGCTTGATAGAATTAGGGAGCTCCGCGGAGAATACCTAGCAAAGAAATATCAAAATCAAGCCGAGATCGAAGAACATAAGAAAGCAATCGAGCGGTTGGTCCCGTATACCTAAGAGGAGGTTACAAAGCCGCCTCAACCCCTGGCCCGTAGTTACGTAACCGCTTACGCGGGGAGTTAATTTTTATTTTAAGCCTCTCGGCGGTGGCGCGGAGTTTGGGCGGTAAAAATTCACTTTCTCCGGAGAAAGTAATATTCATGTAAACGGATACGTAGTTACAACTCTAAGCGACTTAGTCATCTGCACCCGTATACTTATAAAGAAAAGGAGCGCCCGCCTCTAAAACACAACCAGGCAGATTATGACCCTTCCAAAAACGTGCCTCTGCATCACCCCAAAGCAAATAGTCCGGACACGGCTCTAGATCTGACCTGCACTGACACAACTCCTCTACATTCTGCAAACGCTGCTCCCTCTCCTTATAATTAATCCCATGCGACCACAACGTACCACCATAACCACTATAAAGCCTCCTACCGGTCAAAGTCGCTAAATTATTGTGGTCCGGCGCTGCCGCGAGAATCGCGCTCTTTGGGGTAAGACTTGCCACTATGCGCGCCTGTTCGACATTTTTCTTAGTGTAAACCGTATAAGTCTCCCCTTTCTCGAAAAGCTTATATGATTCTACTAGCGCCGGAACAGTCAGCAGCACAAAAAAATGGTGCAATTTAAAAAGCAAGCTCTCATTCTCTCTCGTCCATATAAAAAGAAAAAGGACATAAAGAGCCAAAAAGAACTTAAGCTGGTCCCAATCCCAAAAAGCCAGCTTAACCAAGTTCCCCAGAACAAAAATTCCCACTAACACCAAAACCGCCAAAGTTTGCTTGGTAACAAGCCCAAACAAAATCACCAGGAAAAGCAGCACCGGAATATTCAAACCCCACATTTTTAGAGATTTTAAAATATTCTCCCATGCCCCAAGCTCCGGTAGATACGGATTAGACCAACCGTACATAAGACCGATCACTCCCCTTTTGCCGATTAACCACGGCAAGAACGAAACCGCTGGTAAAAGTGCCATTCCAAAAAGCATGCACTTCACCAGCGCGGGTCTTGGAGACTCACCCCTTAAGGCTGCAGCCACAACCCGTGCGCCCAGCATTAAGGAAATAAAAAGCACTGACACCATCCAAAAGTGCGTATGCGCAAGAGGGGCTAAAGCTAGCATTAAGCCACCAAGCACAAGCCTCACATTTACGTCCTTAGAATCTTTGCCTAGGCAGGCAGGCCAGCACAACCAGTTTGCGCTAAGTAGCACCACAACTCCTAAAAGCGCCGAACGTTGAGGAACCCAAATAGTTGAGAGAAAAATAGTCCAAGGATACCCCTCACCTAGAAGCTCCCGAGAGAAATTAGTCCACACACCATAGCACCCACCGCCAAGAAGCAGCGCCCAAGGAGCCAGCCAGTAACGGTTCCCCTTTAGAAGCCAGTAGACCAAACACCACAGTAGCGTCCATTGGAGAGTGAAAATAAAAGAGAGCATGCGGTAACTAGGAAACGGCCACCACAACGCCGAGCTCCACAGATTAACCAAAAAAGGATAAGAGAGCCTTTCACCCGCAAAGATATGATACTGGGGAGGGAAATTATCTCCCTGCATAAATGAGATTATCATCCCTAGATGAACAGTCAGATCCCCGTAATTATTTATCCAGGAAGTCTGAATTCCATCCACCTCTTGGAACAAAGAAACTCCCAGGCAAAGAACGACGAAAAACCACACCAAGAAATTAATGCTGGGTTCAAGCCCTAGTTTATGCCTCTGCTCCCAAATAATCTTCGGACAGAACAAAAGCGGCGCAAAGGAAAGGAAAAAAGCCAAAGCCCACCAAAACCCCAAGCACTTCAGGAAGAAAAGTATGACAAGATGCAACAAAAGCCCAAAGACCATAACCGGCGCAAACGCAAGCTGATCCCCCACGCTAGCGCCATCAGAACACCTGAAAACTCGCCGCAAATATGTATACACCAGCTCGCCCAGCGCGGCATATAAGAGCGGAAGGACTAATATTACAATTACTTGCAGAGAAATAATCAGGAAGTTCATATTTGCAAAACAAGGTCCCTTTGGATAACCTTACCGGCGGAAATATTACGAGAGTTCTTCCAATATAAATTACCCGTTAATACCACTGCAAGATGTTGAATCTAACCCCAATTTTAAAGCTTCATGCAAAAAGACGTACAGCCCAGCTGCGCGCCCAAGACTATGCCGAAACCCAAAAGGAACAGCTGGCCAAATTGATCTTTGCGGCACAAGGCACCAAATTCGGACAAGACCATATGTTTTCTAAGATCTCATCGATCTCCGAATACCAATCCGTGGTGCCGCTGCGCTACTATGAAAATTTTTGGGAAGATTATTGGAAGGCTGATTTCCCTAGGCTTATAAACTGCACCTGGCCGGGTTTGATCAAATATTTTCCGGTTACTTCGGGAACTACTTCAGGCGCCACCAAGTACATTCCTTTCTCAAGAGAGATGCAGGCCTCAAACCAAAAAGCCGGGGTAGATTTGCTGGTGCACCATCTTAACAATCAACCCCACAGCAAAATTTTTGGCGGCAGAAGTTTTATGCTGGGAGGAAGCACCGATTTGGTTGAAGCCGCGCCGGGAATCTTCACCGGAGACTTAAGCGGTATCGCCGTAAAAACCCTGCCCTGGTGGGCCAGACAACGCTATTTTCCTCCTACAGAGCTAGCGCTCCTTAAAGACTGGGAAGAAAAAATTGAAAAACTGGCCACGGCGTCCCTTGACCGTAACATTACCTTGCTAAGCGGAGTGCCCTCTTGGCTACTTATTTTTTGCAAGAAGCTTTTTGAATTAGTGCCAGGCGCGGAAGGCAAGCTTCATAAGGTCTATCCCAACTTGGAGATGTTAGTGCACGGGGGTGTTAGCTTTGCGCCTTATTACGCTCAATTTTGCAAATTGCTTGAGGGCAGCCGGGCGGAAATGCGGGAGGTATATCCAGCCAGCGAGGGCTTTATCGCGATTGCTGATCGCCGCTACGCCGAAGGGCTACGCCTGAACTTGGACCACGGCATCTTTTATGAATTTGTCCCCCTCACTGAGCTAACGAGTCCGCATCCGACACGGCATTGGATTGAAAACATTGAAAAGGGCGTGAGCTATGCGATTGTGATCACCACCTGCGCGGGGCTTTGGAGCTATGTCATCGGAGATACGGTTAAGTTTATTGATCTAGACCCGCCGCGAATCTTGGTGACGGGACGCACTTCCTACTGTCTTTCAGCTTTCGGTGAACACCTAATTGCCGAGGAGATTGAAGATGCAGTCGCAAAAGCGGCGGCGGCGATTAAGGCAACCGTTACCGATTACTCAGTGGCTCCAGTCTTCCCCCAGAATCCAAAGGAGCTGGGTGGGCACCTCTATATAGTGGAGTTCGTGGGCGAACTTCCTTCGAGCGAAGCCTTGGCGAATTTCTGCCGCGTACTCGATGAACGCTTATGCGAGAGAAATGAAGACTACGCCGCCCACCGCGCCGGGGGCTTCGGGCTAAAAGCTCCACAGGTTATTCCCGCCAAAGCCGGCACCTTCGCAGCGTGGATGAAACACCGCGGCAAGCTTGGCGGCCAAAACAAAGTGCCGCGTATCATCACGGGCCAGGATCTTTTTGAAGACCTAAAGAGTTTTGCCCAAAAGGAGATGGAAGCTTAGCCCACAGTTGCGCCGGCTGACGCGTTACGCACCATCTCGGCATAGCGCTTTAAATACCCCTTGTTAACTCTTGGCCTAAATGGCTGCAAAGCCGCGCGCCGCCGCGCAACCTCATCGGAGCAAAGGTCAACTTCAAGCAACCGATCAGGTATGCTCAGCCTGATAGTGTCACCATCTTTTAGGAGCGCAATCATACCGCCTTCCGCCGCTTCCGGAGAGACATGCCCAATACAAGCGCCACGCGTGCCGCCGGAGAATCTCCCATCGGTTATAAGCGCTACACTCTCTCCTAATCCTCGACCCATGATATAAGATGTGGGCGCCAACATCTCCTGCATACCGGGGCCTCCTTTAGGCCCCTCGTAACGGATCACGACTACATGCCCCGCCTGCACTTTGCCCTGTAAAATCCCTTCGCAGGCCTCTTCTTGAGAATCGAAAATAATCGCCTTCCCCTCGAAGCGCAGCATCTGCTGGCTTACTCCTGCTTTCTTTACTACTGCGCCCTGCTCTGCAAGGTTGCCACGCAGAATCGTCAGCCCTCCGTCCTGTGAGTAAGCAGTATCAAGGCTGCGGATCACTTCTCGATCCTTGACCTTGGCTCTCCTAACGTTCTCCCAAAGCGTCTTGCCGCTGACCGTAGGACAGTCTTTGTGCAGCAACCCTGGGATGGCTGCAATCTCCTTTAAAATTGCGCTGACCCCACCGGCACGATCAACATCTTCAACATGCCACTTTGACGAAGGAGAGACTTTACAAATGTTGGGGCATTTTGCTGATATGGTGTCAATGCGGTTTAGGTTATACTCCACGCCCGCCTCAACGGCGATCGCCAGAGCATGCAGGACCGTGTTGGTACTCCCGCCCATAGCCATGTCGAGAGCAAATGCGTTATCTATTGATTTCTCCGTCACGATCTCCCAGGGTAGCGGCCCTC
>JAAYZI010000074.1 GCA_012514925.1 Deltaproteobacteria bacterium
GAGAAAAGAGCCAGTCTCTAAGGCGATAATTTATCACCCCCCGGCCCTTCCCATTTCGCTCCAACCAGGATGTAATCAAGCG
Source organism: Deltaproteobacteria bacterium (assembly GCA_012514925.1). Taxonomy (GTDB): domain Bacteria; phylum Bdellovibrionota_C; class UBA2361; order UBA2361; family JAAYZI01; genus JAAYZI01. Next base: position 83 of record JAAYZI010000074.1, read on the forward strand.
CTTAGCCTCCTCGCTGGGCTTCCCCTCCAAACCTAGCTCCCCGGCCGCGGCAAATGAGCACGGCAGCATGATCCCCGGCTCGGTCCAATCCGCCTCGCCTCTAATCACCGCCTCCTTAAGCTGCGCATCCGCGCTCTCAGGCGCAATCACCGGCCGAATCGGAATGCCAAACTTCTTAGCAAATTCAAAATCGCGGCTATCATGGGATGGCACGCCCATGACGGCACCGGTGCCATAGCTCATAAGTACGTAATCGCCAACATAAAGCGGAACTTTCTCGCCGGTAATCGGGTTGATCACATAGCTGCCCGTAAACTCCCCGGTCTTCTGACGGGTTTCCATGGTGCGCGCCATTTCACTTAACTTGGCGGCGTTTTGACAGTATTTTTCGACGGATTCCTGCTGCTCCGGCTTGGTCAGTTTAGCTACTAATGGATGTTCGGCTGAGATTACAAAAAATGTAACTCCAAAAAGCGTATCCAGCCGGGTGGTAAAAGCTTTTAACACCTGGGCACTGCCATCCACCGCAAAGTCAATCTCAGCGCCGTAGCGCTTCCCAATCCAGTTACGCTGCTGCTCCTTAATACTATCGGGCCAATCAATTTCGTCCAGCTCGCTTAGCAGTCGCTCAGCGTAGGATGTAATCCTAAGCATCCACTGTTTCATGGGGCGGCGCACCACCTCATGCCCTCCGCGCTCTGATCGCCCTTCAATCACTTCTTCATTTGCCAGCACTGTTCCCAGAGCCGGGCACCAGTTCACCATGGCATCGGCGTAGTAAGCCAGACGGTGCTTGGCTTGAAAGTCATGCACAGCTTTATAGCCGCTTGCTTGCACTTCTTGGGGAATCGGCAGCTCTTCAATCGGACGAGCGCGTTGCTGGTCTTCATCAAACCAAGAATTATAGATTTTTAAAAAGATCCACTGCGTCCACTTATAATAATCCGGAGTACAGGTTGCCAACTCACGCCCCCAATCGTAAGAGAAGCCGAGAGCCTTTAACTGGGAGGTGAAGCGTTTGCAGTTCTCCAGAGTTAACTTGCTTGGATGTTCGCCGGTATCCATAGCGTGCTGCTCGGCGGGAAGTCCAAAGGCGTCATAACCCATAGGGTGCAGCACACTGTAGCCTTGCATGCGTTTAAAGCGGCAATAGATGTCGGTTCCGGTGTAGCCGAGCGGATGCCCGACGTGTAACCCCGCTCCAGAAGGGTATGGAAACATATCTAATACGTAGAGCTTCTTGGCACCTGGAGCGCCGACCTTAAATGTCTGCTCCTTCTCCCAATAATCCTGCCATTTTTTTTCGATAGCCTTATGATTGTACTCAGCCACGCCGAACCCCCTAAAAAATCCCTTGCACATCAATGGCTTGTATATACTACCCAATAATGAGCAAAGGCAATTATCAGGAGCCTTTTATAAACAAAAACTGGAAATTCGCTCCTGCCTAACCCATGAATTTCAGAAGCAATTCGCCGTCAGTTGCGAATCACGACAATATTCTGTAGACATTACAGATTGAAGCGCAGAAACATCTCATACGGAGTCGTAGTTCAGTTGGTTAGAACGCATGCCTGTCACGCATGAGGTCGCGGGTTCGAGTCCCGTCGGCTCCGCCATCCAGCCTTCGCTTGTTGTTCCAACAAGCTACGGCGGATTGGCTCCGCCACTTGCCCACCGAAGCCAGTCCACCGACGCCAGTCCACCGAAGCTTCAGCGAAGGTGGAAGCTTTAGCGAAGGTGGAAGCTTCAGCGAAGGTGGAAGCTTTAGCGAAGGTGGGTCGGCTCCGCCATCCAGCCTTCGCTTGTTGTTCCAACAGGCTACGGCGGATTGGCTCCGCCACTTGCCCACCGAAGCCAGTCCACAGACCACTATGTCAACTTGCGGACCTGCTGGGCCTATGCAAGATGGCTACACCTTGCAGCTAGACCAGATTGAAGTTTTGGGTAAAACCTTCTCCAATCCATTAGTGGCTACCTATGATTTTGATTACCTTGAGAAGCTAGGAATTGATGGTCTACTGGGTTATGACTTTATGGTAAAAAGCTCAGCCCTCTTATGATTGATTTTGACGTCAGTGCTGCTATGGTTTCCACATACGAATTGCAGCAGGTAAATACTGATTATTTTATTGACAGGTGAATCCATGGATCTAAAGAACTTCAAAGCAGGTACTTACAAAAAGACCGCCGACTATAAAACCCTAAGCCCGACCAAGATCAATCGCCAGTGGATCTGCACCGATCCATACATTCACGTCCTACTCGAAGAAGCTAACCGACGACTCGGTGAACTCAACGCCTTCTCTCGCATTGTGCCCAATGCAGATCTTTTTATCAGAATGCACATCGTTAAAGAGGCAACACAGTCCAGCCGCATCGAGGGAATAAAGACCAGAATCGTTGAAGCCTTAATGGATAAAGAAAGCCAGGCACCTGAGAAACAAGATGACTGGCAAGAAGTCCAAAACTACATTGCTGCCTTGGAAACCGCCATCAGCATGTTAAAAAAATTGCCTCTCTGCTCCCGCATTATTAAAACTGCGCATGAGATC
>JAAYZI010000075.1 GCA_012514925.1 Deltaproteobacteria bacterium
AGAACTTCGCTGCTGCGGAGAGCCAGATCAGAGACACTGACGTTGCTCAACAGGCCGCCGAGTTGACCAGGTTGAACATCTTGCAGCAAGCTGGTTCGGCGGTATTGGCGCAGGCCAATCAGCAGCCGTCTCTGGCGTTGACTCTCTTAAGGTAATAGGTTCTCCGCAAATGTAGCTATCCGGTTCTGTGAGGAGTGCCGGATAGTGCGGAAAGATAGGTTTCGGTTTTACGAGTACTGAGAGACCCGTAAAACAAATGCAGAAAGGATGAAGTAAATTAAGCTAAACCTCGCTACTTCTTTGGGCTTTGGTAAGTAAGGATCTTTCAGGGCGTTGGATCTTTACTACCAAAGCCTTTTTTGTATCCGGTAATCGTTCACGCGTGGAATTGATTTCACTTTCTCCGGAGAAAGTAATTTACTTACTGCCGCAAGCGGTGTCTTAAGTTTACGGGCAGGACGTTCCATGTTTTATTCAATAGGTTTTTCCCTTAGCCGGATATATCATCACTTGAAGTAACATCCGTACAGCGTTTTAATCAGTAATGCTCTTACGACTTGGCACTAAGGGACGAGGTTAGCTCGCTTTTTCTAACTTGGGCGAATTATTAACGCATTGTATTACATAGACAATTCGTCTGTGTTGGGCCATACTAACCGGAATATGAAGGTTAGCAGAGTAGGTATTATTGCCGGGGTGGTCTTTTCGTTTTACGGTATCGTGGCCGAAGCTGGCCCGATTTATGTTTATCGCGAAAGTGATGGGACTGTACGTTTTTCGAGCGCGCCTCCTAAAAATGGAGGTCCGGCAAAAGTTTTTAGTGCTAATAAGGCTAGGTTCTCGCGTTATTCGGGGAGGGGCTACAGTACTAATCGCACTATCCGCTCTAACCGTATAGTGAGCCTAGGCGGCGGCAAGCTGTACAAAGATAGGTTTAATGGCATTATCAGTAGAGCTGCGAGGCAGCATCGGGTGGGTGAGGATCTGATTAAAGCCGTGATTCACGTTGAGTCCGCCTTTAATCCGTATGCCATATCGTCCAAAGGAGCTTTGGGGCTGATGCAGCTGTTGCCGGAGAATGTGCGGCGACTTGGACTTAGCGATGCCTTTTCCCCGCACGAAAATATTGATGGTGGAGCGAGATGGCTGGCGATGTTACTTCGTCGTTTTAAAGGGGATTTGCGGCTAGCTTTAGCGGCTTATAATGCAGGGATTGGAGCAGTGCAGAAATATGGGGGTGTGCCGCCTTACCGCGAAACCCAAGATTATGTTGTGAGGGTTTTGGCCATGAAGCAACGTTATCATAAGTCGGGTGTATGAGCAGAATTATTCAAAATCTTCCCAATTACATCACTTTTTCAAGGCTGGCGCTTATTCCAGTTTTTGTATTTTTGATGGTTGACCCTACGCAGTGGATGTTAAAGTGCGCACTCGTTGTGTTTATATTGGCTTCTCTTACTGATTATGTGGACGGTTATATCGCACGCAAATACGGCGCAGTATCCGATTTTGGCAAGCTGCTCGACCCCGTCGCTGATAAATTACTGGTGATGGCCGCCTTGGTGATGTTGGTGGCTCAGAAGACGGACGGTTACGGTGATTCTTGGGTGCCGGGGTGGATGGTGGTTCTGGTATTAGCGCGTGAGATTTGGGTCACCGGTTTACGTTCAGTGGCAGCGGCACGCGGGCGAGTAGTGCCTGCAGGTAATGCTGGTAAGGTGAAAAGTTTTTTACAAATGGCCGCAGTCGTAGCTCTGCTTTTGCATGATGCTACAATTCGGGTGGGCGGTTTGTTGCTCACCTGCCAGCTGATCGGCATTAACTTGTTGATTATTTCAATTTTGGTCTCTTATTGGGGTGCGATCGAATACACCTGGGACATCCTAGGCAAGCAACCTGAAAGCTCTGATTGAGTATCGCGGAGTTTGTAGACATCTATTTACGTTCGCCAGCTGACGTTGCTTTTGTGGATGTTAAATAGCGCTGGGTCAAGGCCGGTTGCGGCTGAAATCACTTCAAATGGTTTAAGGGCGGGCTGGTCTGGTGAACAGCGCACTGAAAACTGCAGTCGCTGAGGTTTCATCGAAAAATCTGAGAGTGCTTCCTCCCAGAGCATCTCTGAAGTTTTGTTTTTGCGTACGCGCAGAATGCGCTTTGTTCTCCAGGAAGTGTCTTGGGGAGGAGTTACTATAAGAGCGTGCTTGGTTTGGTGTTGTGGGAGTAAAACGGCTTCGTAGCTTTGATCTTTGAGCGAGGCTTGAATCGATGCGGATCCAGGCGTAAGCTCCTCGGCTTCAAGAACACAGATACCGTCAGGCAGCTCAGGATTAAGAGCTTCCAAAACAGACTTGGGATTTAGCGCCTTAACTAAGGCGATATCTACAAATTCAAAAGAGCTTTCAATCCCAAGTTGAAGTGGAGGTCCAAAGCTAAAGCGAGGTTGGGGATTGAAACCGTTTGAGTAGGCGATTGGTAACCGTGCCCTTTTTGCGGCGCGAAAGAAAATCTTAGCCAGATCTAGATGGGCATGAAAACGAGCCAAGCCTTTTTTCTGATAACGTAGCCGAAGATTCTGTAACGGTGTGGGTTGCTGACTTAAAAGAACAGCGTTGTGTTGAAGAGTCTCAAGCTGTGGAGCAGGTGGAGTGGGATCTGCCGGAGAACGTAGATTCGTAAGAGCTCCTGGCACGCACACCTGACATCCGCTACATGGTCCGGAGATGCAATCTTTGGTGGTTACCTCGGTTTGGGCGCGCTGCCATTCGTTTAAAAGAAAATCTTTTGAAATACCGGTGCTGATATGTTCCCAGGGCAGTTTGCTTTCCAGAGGTCTGGCTTTAAGTGCAGCGTGGGGGCAAAGACCCGCTTCGCTCATTGCCTGGCGCCAAAGCTCCGGCTGTAGTTTGTCGGGCCAAGCATCCAGGCGGCAACCTAATTCAAAAGCGCGTTTGATGACGGCGGAAGCGCGGCGGTCGCCGCGCGCTAACACCCCTTCGATGACAGTAGAAAACGGATCATGAAAGCGCAGTTTAACGCGAAGGTTTTTTAGCTCTCCTAAAAGTAGCTGTTGCCTGCGTACAATTTCTTCTTCACCGATTTGCTCGCACCACTGAAAAGGTGTGTGGGGTTTAGGCACAAAAGTCGAGATGGTACAGCTTAGGTCGCGCCTCGGTCCGCTTAGCGATCTGATTTTTACGATTAGATCTACAATGCCCGCTAAATCCTCATCCGTTTCGGTGGGTAGGCCGATCATAAAATAGAGTTTTAGACGGCTCCAGCCCATTTCAAATATGCGTCGGCAGCCACCTAAGATTTGCTCTTCACTTAACCCTTTATTGATGACATTTCGTAGTCGCTGCGTGCCTGCTTCTGGAGCGATAGTAAACCCCGCCCTTTTGGCGGTTTTGGCACAGTTTAATAGATCTTCCCGTAAGGCATCCACGCGGATAGAGGGGAATGATATGGTAACGTCCTGAGTGGCAGCGCATCCTTTTTTAAGCCGCTTCAGTAGTGGTAAAATGCCGCTATAGTCGGCGCTGCTAAGTGAGAGCAAGGAGATCTCTTCGTATCCTGAGCTGCTAAGGCCCTCTTCGGCAAGTTTTACCACCTCGTTTACCGGACGTTCGCGTTGAGGGCGGTAAATATAGCCAGCCTGACAAAAGCGGCAGCCGCGTAGGCAGCCGCGCATTATTTCAACGCTGAGGCGATCATGAACCACCTGCATATTGGGGACGATTGGGCGTCTAGGAAAGACAGCTCCGGCCAGGCTGGAAAGAACACGGCGTTTGATTGGAAGCGACGCTTTGTCTTTATGGATAATTTCAGACCTATTATCCGTTAAATGAGGCTTATGGAAAGATGGTACATATACGCCGGACAATTTAGCGGCTTCTTTTAGAAGGTCTTCTCGTTCGTTTCCTTGTGCTTTCGCCTTTTGCACCACCTCCAGAAATTCCGGCAGAAGCTCCTCAGCGTCGCCAATTAGGAAAGCATCGATAAAATCCGCAAATGGTTCAGGCTGGTAGGCTAACGGTCCCCCGGCAATTACTAATGGATTGGACTTGCTACGTTCCTTTGAAAAAATTGGGATTCGGCCAAGGTCCAACATGGCAACAACTCCCGTGGCGCACAGTTCATACTGAAGGCTAAATCCGACAACATCAAAATCAGAGAGCGCTCTTTTAGTTTCGAGGGAAAAAAGCGGAAGCTTTTCACGTCTAAGCAGTGCTTCCATATCGCTTTGGGGCAAAAAAGCCCTTTCCGCCCACATTCTTGGGTTAAGGTTTATAAGCTCATACAGCAGCTGTAGCCCAAGATGCGACATCCCGACTTCATACAGGTCCGGGAAAGCCAGGCACACATAAAGACTAACTTTAGAGTCATCTTTATAGATCGCGCCTAACTCCCCTCCAAGGTAGCGCGCCGGTTTTTCCACCAATGTAAGTAAACTTTCCAGATGGGTGGCAAGGTCTATAACCGGATTGTTCAATTAAGCTTCTCCGTAACGGTTAAACCAAGCACGTTCAGAGAATCCCTTCTTTTCCTTTGCAGTTGGTGGTTCAAGCGGCACGCCGATTGGAAGCAGCACCCGCACAGTTTTAGCAGGCGGGACCTGTAGCAGGTGATTGATGCGCTCAGCGTGACCTTCTAGTCTGAGCCATCCGTCGATCCATACGCTGGCGTATCCAAGTGCGGTAATCGCCAGGAGCATGTTTTGCACCGCTGCTGCCAAATCTTCGGTCTGAAAATGAAAATTTTCGTAAACCGGCAACGGTTCCTTGTCAGCAATACAAGCAATCATTCCTTTTGCTTGCTGCATGGCTTGGTTGGATTTGTGCATTTTGCCGATGGTGGCTAAAAGCTCGGGGTTATCGACAATTACAAATGAGGTCGTCTGTGCATTTGCACCCGATGGGGCTAATAGCCCAGCTTCAACTATCAGCTTTAAGTGCTCCCGTCGTACCTCTTGGTCCTTAAATGCGCCCCGGTAGCTGTGTCGTCCTTTAATAGCTTCAAATAGTTCCATATGAATCCTTACTATATGTGTTCTAAAAAATCGGGTAGAGTTCCCCCTTAGCAAAACAATAGCGTTACCCACACTTTTGGGGTAATCACGTATTACTTGTCTAACTCTCTAATATCACATCATTTGGGTAAAATGGAACCGGCCCCAAACCCACCCCAATGTGCAATACGTTGGTGTTTATAGTAATCCACCACTTAATAAAAAGCATCCAACAGGAAAACGGATAACGGGGTGTGTACTGTGCTTTCGTTTAGGGCCGAGGAAGTTTTTTAAAAATAATCACGTACAATTATTTTGGCTATCAACGTTGATAGCCTATATATGGTGGCTAAAATGGTACGATATTCTTCTTTGGAGGTTTTTTACCGTTTGTCGTTTTGGGTTGGCCTCCTAGCTCTCTGTTTTTTTATTGATAGTAGCCAGCTTTGGGCCGATGAAATCTATGTTGTAAAGAAGCATGGCACTTTAGTTTATACAAACCGTCCCACTTCCCGTGATCGAGTGGTTTCTTTGTGGAAACCATCTCGTAATCGGGTAGTTTATAATCGGGTGGCTTTTCATCGACGTCCTCTTAAGCCTTCACGATTGGCCAAGAAACTTCACCCTTTAATTGTTGACGCCGCTGCACAGCAGGGTCTAGATCCCCATTTGGTGAAAGCGGTTGTCCACGCCGAATCTGCTTTTAATCCACAGGCAAGATCTCACAAGGGGGCTATGGGTCTAATGCAACTGATGCCTTATACTGCAAGGTCGGTTGGAGTTAGAAACCCTTACGAGCCTAGTGATAATTTGAGGGGAGGGTCCAGGTATTTGGCTTATCTGCTAAGGCGCTACCGGGGCAATCTAGTCCTCTCTTTAGCAGCTTATAATGCCGGCCCTGCGGCTGTAGATAAGCATCGTGGGGTGCCGCCCTACCGGGAAACCAGAGAATATGTCCATCGGGTTATCTCTCTGCAGCATGCCTATCGCAGCGAGGCCAGTTAAGTAAACAGGGTGGATCCCTATTTATCTTCTGGGCAGATTGATCTATCATCAACTTTAATTTAGTTAAAGCTAACTCGGGTATTTCATTAGGTTTCTGCTGCGACAGACGGTTGCATCGTTCACGCGGGGAATTGATTACGCAATTTTTGTTTTCAGCCTGGGCGGTGACGCGGAATTAATTTCACTTTCTCCAGAGAAAGTAATATTCATGTAAACGGTTACCGGATACGGTTCCATACGTGGACAGTTACTTTTGATTTTGTGCTGCTGTGAGCGTAGAATGCCCTGCGGCGAAGTCATGGGGCGGATGGATCCGGGTTAGTTTCGCTTGGGATTTAGCGAGTAGTTTAAAAGGCTTGGTTTATGCAGATTAGCCGTTTAGAGATTTTTGGGTTTAAGTCCTTCTTAGAGAGGCTGGTCTTACCGCTTGAACCTGGGATTACGGGAGTGGTGGGACCGAACGGGTGCGGCAAGTCAAATATCGTAGATGCCCTGCGATGGGTTCTGGGAGAAACTAAAGCTCGTAGTTTGCGGGGCAGCTCGTTGGAAGATGTGATTTTTAACGGCACTGATAAGCTTAGACCTTTAGGACTGGCTGAGGTAACGCTTACCTTAAGGTCTAGTGACCAAAACTTTTTTGCGGACCTTGTGTCTCCTACACTTGAGGTCGAATCTATTGTTAGGGAAGCAGCCGAAGATGGAATGATCGGGGATGAAATCGATGCGGACCAAGAGGGTGATGTCGAATTTGAAGACCAAATTACGACGACTTCTGAGGAGACGGGAGCAAGACCTCAGCTTACTGTAGTTACAGGCAACCTTGGTGCGACGTCTCAAGAAAATAGCAAGGCGGGCTTAGAGTCAGGAGGGCTTTCTAGTGAGGAGCGGTTGGCAAATCAGGCCACTTTGCTGCAGCGTTACTCATGGCTTAAATCTGTAAGTGAAGTGCAGGTGACGCGAAGGTTGTACCGTAGCGGCGAGAGTGAGTTTTTTATTAATCGAGTAGCTTGTCGGCTTAAGGATATCAAGGAGCTTTTTAGAGCGGTGGGGCTTGGGGCTCGCACCTATACGATTGTGGCACAAGGAGAGATAAGCCGGATTATCAGCGCTAAACCTGAGGAGCGCAGGATGATTCTGGAGGAGGCCGCTGGCATTCTAGGATTTCGTGATCGCATTAGCGCTGCCAAACGGCGCTTGGCTGAGACAGATGTTAATTTGGCCAGGCTTAACGATGTAACAAAAGAGGTGTCCCGCCAGGTAAATTCATTAAAGAGACAGGCGGCGCGAGCTCGTAACCGACAGGAACTTAAGAACGAAATTGCCAGGTTGGAGCACGTCCTCTTTGAAGATAGGTTCTCAAATATATCGGCACGATTAGGCGAATTTGACCGAGAGCACTGTTCAGTTCAACAAGTAGAAGGTGGATTGGAAACGCGGTTACACTCTGAGCAGTCTCAAGAGCAAGCCCTACGTAGCGATCTAATGAGCTTGGATCTAAAGGGAGACAGTCTGCGGATGCGCGTCGATTCCATTAAGGAGGAACTCGGTAATTGCGCCCGCCAGCGCAGCATGCGTGCTCAGCGGATTGGAGAGTTGCAGGCTTTGGCATCTGCTGCAAAGAATGAGATTTCTCGTTTAGAGGAGAGACGTGCAACGTTGGAGGCACGTATAGTTGGGGGGTCTGAACAGGTCGTTAACCTTTCTTCACAGGCTCAAAGCCTCGAGTTGCAACTGAAAGATTTGGATGGCAATTCACGTCAGCGTTTGTTGGAGCTAGCGGATCGTTTGACGGTTTTAAAGGGCAAATGGAGGGCTCAAGACTCTGAAGGTCGGCGTGTACGGGATGAATTAGTATCGGATCGCCGGGCTTTGGCGCTAATTAAAGAAGAGTTGCTGGCGGTTTCGCCACTAAAACGCTTCGCTGAGGAGTTTTCGGCAGGAGGCCAGTCCGCTACTGAGGGGGATTTGTTAAAGAACGCCTCTTTGTTTATGGATGGTTTGGTTATCCCGTCCGAGTTGGTAAAGGCTGTGCAAGCCGTGATCGCTGAAA
>JAAYZI010000076.1 GCA_012514925.1 Deltaproteobacteria bacterium
CAGAGGCGCGCGCCGATGTATGTCAGGAGGTAGGGCAGCCAACTGCTACTAAAGCGGCAGCTGATGTTAGCCCATCTTTGGATGACGGTGAAACTGAAGCGCGGGGGCGTAATTTGTTGATCGCCTATGACCTACAGCTTCAGGTGCTAGACCGTTTAAGACAAGATCCGCGCTTGTCGAGTGCCACTGTTCCTGAGATGGTGGAGTTTGTGCGCACAATAACAAATGCGGTTTGCGCCTCATTTGATGCGGGCAAGTTTATTAAGCATTAACCATAGCCACGGAAAGTTTATTGTAAGTTTATCTTTAATGTGAAGGAACCAACTCGTTAGAATACTGGTAACCGTTTACGCATTTTTTCTTTGATGATCACACTGGTGACACATTGTAATCACCTAAGTTAATATTCATGTGAACGGATACGAATACTGCAAATCGGTGAGGATAATTATGTCGGATAGTGAAAACACGGAAGCTCTTAAAGGTCAGCAGACCCGTAACTTTGAAAGTAAGGAGGGGCTTAGGGATTTCCTGTTAAATATCAGGGATAAGATGACGGAGAAGTCGGCTGCTCCAATCTATGCCCTGTCTGCCTTAAACTACGTCATGAACAGCGCAGAGATTTACGAGTTGTTGGATAACGAGAACAAAGAGATCGCTCGGGATATTTGGCTTAGGTTAAAGCAATCCGGATTGCAGCTAAAAGATCCGCCACTTCTTTTTGCAGAGGGTGAGTCTACCTCCGATTCCGTAGAGGTTTAGTATTGAGACTTCCGGACTAGTACCTTAGCCTCGTTACGAAACGCACTTTTAGTCCACAAACTGGGGCAGGACATGAAAATAACCAAGGTCGCTGCTGTACCGGGCGCTTTGCGGTTCAAAGTGCAGCGCGGCGCCACCTGCTAGGTGGCTGTCCGGAGTTCGGTCTACAACTAGAAGGCGCGCGATCACAGCTTGAAATTCTGTTAGCGGCATAGGCGTTCTCCTACTTTCCAAGCGGCGTGGCCGCCGTTTTTCATGAGCTGTTCGGCTACCCATGGAACGTCTTCCAGGGTGATGGAGTAGTGCGGGTCGAAAGACCAAAAACAGGAGGCATAAAAGTTTCGGAAAGCACGTCTGGCCTCACGGATTTTTACCATGTTGCGGGCGGTGACGGGATCCAGTTTGCGCTTACTTCTAGACCCTCCAACCCGACCTATGTTTGAGAGATAGCGGCGTATATTAGGATCCATTCGAATATCATAAGCCGCTTATAATGAAATTTTAACTGCTAAAATGTAATATCGTGATATTATTATATTTTAATCGGGTACCTTCCGTCTAGTATCATAGGCCTACTTTAGTTGAGATAATCTAGGTAGATAATTATATTTGCAGAGCATATCTTACTATTGTGGCAACAAAGAACGGTTACAACTGGAATTTCAGTTGGTCCTCACTCGATTTGCGCTTGAACGGTATCTCTACCGACTGTCTAAGTCGAAATATTCGGATGACTTCGTGCTGAAAGGCGCAATGCTGTTTCAAGTCTGGAATGCAGCTGTGCACCGACTAAAGCGTAAAAAAGCACTGCTTGCTCCAAAACGTAAAAGATAGGTAGCGGCCTTTAGTATTCACTTTCTCCGGAGAAAGTGATTTGGGTATGCTGCGAGGAGGGGCGTGATTGCGAAGTTCATCGTGTCAAGTAGTCAGGTCAGCCGTGGTAATAGTTTGATAGATCGGAACAATGGTGGTCTTTAAATTTACTTTCTCTGGAGAAAGTAAAATTGCAACACGGCTGTGAAGGGTGGCAGTGCGAAGAAGAACCTGAGGAAGTGGAAAAGGTTTTGAGGGTACTGGTTGGCGAAGTCAGAAAAAACCTGGGACCCGAAAAATCAGCAGTGGAGCGATAAGCCCTGATGAAGCACAGAACACCTTCTGGCACTAAAGCGTGGCTAGTGCGTGCACCCGTTACCGCGCCTTGCAAATCACTTAGTTAGTAGCGGATTAGTACGAAGCTCAGCAAAAAGCTCAGTAAGAATTCGCGTTCTCGCTGCTCTCTTCTTCTTCTTCGACCGGCTGCCCGTTAATAGCTTTACGCAAAAGCTGGCTAGGCTTAAATTTTACGACCTTACGGGCTCTCAAAATTATTGACTCCCCAGTCTGAGGGTTTCTACCGCGTCTTGGCGGTTTATACTTAACCTCGTATGAACCGAACCCGGACAACATGACCTTGTTCTCAGAGCTTAGGGCGTCTTTAATAAGCTCTATGTAATCCTCTACTATTTGCGCAGCCTTCTGCTTGTCGAGCGGAAGAGCGGCGTAAATTGCATCTGCCAGGTCAGCCTTTGTGAGACAATATCTTGTGTTACCCATGTGTGTCCTGTCCGAATGAAGCCAAAAACA
>JAAYZI010000077.1 GCA_012514925.1 Deltaproteobacteria bacterium
GAATATTACTTTCTCTGGAGAAAGTGGAATTAACTCCACGTTACCACCCAAGATAAAAACGAAATTGCGTGATCAATTACATGCGTAAGCAGTTATAAAAGCAGTTACGAAAACTCTACCTGCCCCCCGGCACCTGGAGTATCAAAAGGTTAGCTAGCCCTTCCAGCAGCGGCCCTCAGTTTTCTTGCGGCAACTGCTCTCGCCGCAACGGTAGCACACTTCATTTGGGAGTTCGTTTTTTTCAAAAAAGAGCTGTACATTACTTAGAGTTACTTGAGCGATCTTGCACAGAGCTTCGCGCGTAAAAAAAGCCTGATGCGCAGTAATCAACACATTCGGAAAAGTCAGTAACCTCGCTAAAACATCATCGCCGATCACCGACGAAGAATAATCTTCAAAAAAATATTCCGCTTCCTCCTCGTAAACATCCAAAGCCGCACCGCCGATTTTCCCGGTTTTAAGACCATCCACCAAACCACGCGTATCAATCAACTTGCCGCGGCTAGTGTTAACCAAAATCACCCCGTCTTTCATCGCAGCTATGCTGTCACCATTAATCAAGTGCACGTTCTGTGGAGTTAACGGACAGTGCAAACTGATAATATCGGAGGCGGCATAGATCTCTTCCAAACTGACATACTCAAAGCCAATCTCCTGCGCGAGTGCCTGATTGGGATAAAGATCATAAACCAAAAGGCGCATCCCAAAACCTTTAAGGATTTTAATCACCAAAATTCCAATTTTCCCGGAACCGATAATCCCAGCGGTCTTCCCAAACATGTCAAACCCAAGCAAACCGCTTAACCTAAAATCACCATCACGGGTGCGGGAATAAGCTTTATGGATCTTTCGATTAAGCGCCAAGGTTAAAGCCACAGTATGCTCAGCTACAGCATAAGGCGAATATTCAGGCACACGCGTCACCGGCAGGCGTTTATATGCGCTCTTTAGATCAATATGATTGTACCCGGCGGAACGTAACGCTAGCAATTTAACCCCCGACTGAACCAAGAGATCCACAGCCTCGCTGTTAACATTGTCATTTACGAAGGAACAAGCCACGTCATAACCTTTGGCGAGACTGGCTGTATCGGGCGTAAGCTTATACGCAAGATATTTTATTTTGTACCCAAACTCACGGTTGCTACTATCAAAAAATTCGCGATCATAAGGCTTGGCGTCAAAGAGGGCGATGCGTGGTTTCATAGCTGAACTGGTTACTCCAATCTACAATTTAACACCCGGGCAGGATAAAGGAGCCATAAACTGTGCGCAAGAGGCAAGGCTGCACCCAAATGGTCTTTCCACTATCACTAAGCCAGGACTCCCCCAAGTAACATTTTCCTATTGTGCCACCCCACCTACAATCATATGCTGTTTGACAGTTTTAATCAGCGGAGAATCGGCTATGACTACAAGTTCTGCGCAGTGCCATGCAACACCAGGGCAGTTAATCCCCCTGCACTATCACTACCAGATGTTAATGGATTGTACGCGTATGCAAGGCTTTCGCGATGCTATCTCCCACCTTCTTCCGGAGGGGGGAAAGGCCGTGGACTTGGGGGGAGGCACAGGTGTGCTATCATTTTTTATCGCCCGGAAAGCCTCCCGCGCTTGGTGCGTCGAGATCGATGCAGAGCTGGCGGCGACCGCACAGAAACTGCTGGAAATAAACAATTGCTCCGGACAGGTTGAAGTGGTACATGCCGATGCTACAACTTTTGTGCCACCCGAACCTGTGGATCTGGTGGTTTGCGAAATGCTGCATTCAGCTCTTCTACGAGAAAAACAGATCCAAGTAATCAACGCCTTTAAGCAGAACTACCTTGCGCATTTTCCTGGAAAACTTCCTGCCTTTATCCCCGAGGCAACCTTTTTAGCCGTACAAGCCGTGCAACAAGATTTTAATTTCAACGGCTATCTGGCGCCCGTACCGATCCTGTTAAACCCCCAGCTTGACCAAAGCTCCACCACGCAGCTTTCAGAACCAGTGGTATATTCGCTACTACAGTACCACCAAGAGATCTCCGAAAAAGTCTCATGGAAAGGCACGCTTGCTATCAGCGCTGACGGCAACTTAAACGCGCTTCGTTTTATCACCAAGAACGTGCTGGCAATCCAACTTGAAAAAAACAGCACAATCGATTGGCATAATTTCTACCTGGTACTCCCGCTCCCTGAAACCCTTACGGTTAAAGCCGGAAGCCAACTAAACTTAGAGTTCAGTTACACCACCGGAGCTGAGATCTCAGATCTAAGCAGCTCAATATCTTATCAGTACCAATTATAACCCATTGAAAATCCACGGGATAGACCGCATCGCGATTATCCTGGTGTCCGTTTGCGCGAATATTACTTTCTCTGGAGAAAGTGAAATTAATTCCGCGCTACCGTCAACCATCACCAGAAAAGCCAGGCTCTGCTAACCTGGGCTCTTATTAAACCTTGTCACATATACATATCTCGCACGTAGC
>JAAYZI010000003.1 GCA_012514925.1 Deltaproteobacteria bacterium
CTGGAATATGTAGTTGTGTATTCTCGGCTGCATTAAAGTTTTGATGAACCCAGAAAGCGCAGTACTTTTGTTTTTCAAAGGAGATGACCTCAGCCAGGCAGCCTTGTACTTTCAATTTGCCTGTTTTCGGTTTTAGTTCTGAAAAAATTTGGGAGGTGCGGTTCTCTTTAAAAAAACAGGAGGTAACCGGGCGCGGCCAATTATCCGCTGTTATCTGCTTTAGGCGGTAGGCGTTACAGATTTCTTCAATTCCATCGGCGCTGTTTGGAAGGTCGCTTAGGTGGCGAAGGTCAATTAGCGTAGCACTAAGCCCTAAATCGGCCAGCGGCTGGAGTTGGTCTAAGATGAACCAATCTTCTTCCAAGAAAAGTTGGGTGCCGTGTTTGGTCTGGAGAGCGTGAAAGGTCTGCTCTCCGGATTCGTTTGTATGCAGAAGCGACTCAATCCAACTTGAGTCCGTTTGACGTTGAGTCTGGTCATTTTGAGACAGAAGAAATCTGGGAGAGTAAAAAATCAAAATCCTGCCCGCTCCCAGGATTTCACAGGGCGTAGAGAGGGTTTTTATATAGGTCGATAATTGCTCTTTAGGTAGTTCCAGCGATAGCACCATGCGATCCAGCTGTGATCCAAAGTGGGCTTGCCAGCCAAGCAGCGCTTCCAGATTATGATTTCCGCTATTTACGAGAAGTTGGATTTGAATTTGTGGCCATTCTTTTTGCAGCAGGTAGGCTGCGCCTAGGTCGTGCACTCTCACTGCGTGAAGTAGTCCCAAATCCCAGTTGGAGAGTTTGTCTAAGCTCCGCTTTAGCGAGTCCTCTGTCATCAGGATGTCCCACACCAAAACGGGTTTAAGGTGGTGCTCTCTTGCAGCCTCAGCCAGGGATTTGGCCTTTTCATCGGAGAGCCGCCCCTGCTTTGTCAGTGTTTCAGGTTCGAGCAGGACTTCCTGCACCAGGTGCGTGCTCTTGAACCGGTGTAAATCGTGAATAGAAGAAGCAAAAGTGAGAAAGTGCATGTGGCTTGTTTCCTTTTAGGAATGTCAGTGTTGGCTTTGCGCCCTATATTTGCAAGTGGGTCAGCCTGGGAGTAAAGATAACCCTGCGGTATTATTGGGGCCAAATAAGAATACGAGCAAGCGCCGGAATTGGATACCGGATACTGTAACTCCCCTCAAAAAGAACCCTGCAATTTCCCTCCTCAGGGTGGAGGGGCGCCAAATTTTCACAGTGCCGCTGACACAAACTGCCACCCATAAGTGAATACCTCAAAAAGGTGCGACTCCTATCTAAAACGGAACATCAAACAGGTGTCCTCTTTACTGTCTGGGACTGCTCTACCTAGTTTACGGGTTACGATTATGAGCGACCGGTTTAAAAATCAAGATAAGCGCCTCGCACTTATAGTGACAGTGGCAGTGATAGTGACGATTTCTTGCTTCGCATTACTGATGGGGCGCCCAGGTAAAAGGGCCGCCTCTCAACAGGCCACCCGCCGCACTGGAGTCGAAAGCTCACTTCCTGCAATCGGTTATTGGACTAGGGCGCAGGGCTTGAAAACAAAGCTAGAGTGCAAGAATTTTGCAGCAGCACCGGCAGTGCTAGACATAACGATCCTGTCTCCTGATGCTCTCGATCAGTCATTGGCACTTGAGGTAAAATCCAAAGCTGTCTTAGACTTAAACAAATTTAGCAAAAAGGGCAGCCACGGGCAGTTTCGCGTACGCGCCCTCTCCGAGACCGAGCAATCCCCCTTAGTCCAGTGCTCTTCTTTGGTCAGCAAAAAATCAAAGAAAAAAAAGCGAGGCAACGTTCGCATTCCGCTTGGGATCGGGCGGGTCAAAGACACTGCTGTGGCACTGTTTAACACCGGCTATCCAGGGACTAAGTCTCTATCTCAGCCGATTACAAACAAAGTGACGATCTACAATCCCGGTAATGAAACTATCAAAGCCGATTTTATTGTGCACAGTTCAAATAGGCAGCGCAAAAAATCTATAAAAGCCATAAAGCCGGGCACAGCGAAGAGTTTTAGTCTAAGCTCTCTCTTCCCCGCAGACAAAGCAGTTAAGGGAATGGTGGAGATGTCAGCATCTGGTTTGTTCATCGCCTTCCTGGAGAGAAAAGATGATTCCGCCTCGACCTCTATTCCAGCCCGACGACCATCTTCTTTTTCAGGAGATATCACCGTTCCTGACCTTCCTGGCTCCGATTTTTGGATGGAAGTGGGAAACTTTCCTATAAATGAGAGACAGAATGCCGGACCAGCCGAAGTAATAGTGGAGTGGTGGAACATAGGGGCAAAAACGCCCTCCTTTGAGGAACGGCTCTCGATTAAAGCCTTCAGCAGCAAGATCTACAAGCCGAATTTCGTCAAGGTAGGGGTAGCTCGTCCGGACTTTATAAGAGTAGCCACGCCTTTGTCAGACGCCGATAGAACCTCGATAATCGCCGATGGATTTGGGCGGCTGCGCCATCAGGCAAGATCTGATGGAGCTAAAGGAAAGCAGGTTGGCATTTTCCGCTCTACTCAGCATAGCCGTACACCTTCATTTGAAGGCAATGAGAACTGGTCAGAAATCCTGGAGCGTTTTAAAGTTTTTCAATCCGGTTACGTAGATCTAGTGCTGGACGTAGAAGACGGTCATGATGGAGATGTCCGCAAAGTTTTAAGAGGTGGAAAGGGGAATAAAGAAGCGCGAGTTCCATACAAAATTACTGATTGTCCCTGCACTGAGGTAAAAATATCCTGCTTGCCTCAAGGTGAACTGCTCTGTGGCCCTAGGAGTCCGGCCTGCGTTAGTAAAGGAAGAGGTTCGTCGTGCAAGATGTTATTCAGTGAGGAAATTTGTAAATTACTAGATATTAAGCCCTCCACTAAGCCTAAGCCTATAGAAGATCTTGGATATTTAGCATGTAAGATGTACATTTATGATGGGCCGCACCGGGTCCTCGATCCGGGTAACGATTTTAATCAAGCTTATAATTGCTGTACCTGGAATCACGAATTGATACACCTAAAAGATGGAAAGTGCTACCATCCTATCAAAGCGTGCAATGAGCTGCAAACAGGTTCATATAGTGCTAGGTGCTTAAGTGGTATTACAGAGAAGTTCTGTGCTCGGTACCCAGGACATATATATTGTACAGCCGCATGTCTGCTCAGTTTATTTGATAGAGTCAATTCAATCTCAACTACTTGTGCTTGCAGAGTGCAGGAAGGCGGAGAGTCACATCTTGGCACGATTTACAAGACATGTGAGAAAGTGTGCAAAAAAAATGTAACGGAAGCTGATCTTCCGGCTGGTTGTCCAGATAATTATATCGTCCCAATCCAGGAAGGAGGAAAGACTATTAATAAGAGACACACCTGGGAGGAACTCATAGCGCTTGCTTGTCATAAGGGAAGCCCTTACCTCGAGCCTCTACCTGAATACGAAGACCCGCTACCTGAATACGAAGACGAACCAGCGCCAGAAGAAGCACCGATACCACTTGAACCGACGCCAGAAGAATCACCAACGCCGAGCTACACTTCATATCCAAGCGGAACAGCGACACCTGAACCGACGCCTAGCTACACTCCGTATCCAACAGGAACGATATCAAACCTGAGCAAAACTTAACCAGACGTCCTGCATCGCTCAAGAATTCATGTTACTGATTAGCACAATTGTAACCGTTCACGTACGAAATTGATCATGTAATTGATCATGCAATTTTTGTTTTAAGCCTGGGCGGTAAAATTTCGCTTCGGCGCGGAGTTAAATTCACTTTCTCCGGAGAAAGTAAATATGGCAGCCGCTACATCCTTCATCCACCTGTATCAGCCGGTATTTAATCACACAGACAATGTTAAATTTCTTCATAAAACGTAAGGTCATCCAATTTGGTACGACCTAATGTTGGCCTTGTCACATATACATATCTCGCGCAAAGGGTTGGCAAATTAAACTAGTGTACTACGTGCGAGATATGTATATGTGACAAGGTTTAATGAAGCCCAGGTTAGCAGAGCCTGGCTTTTCTTGTGATGGCTGACGGTGGCACGGAGTCTTCACTTTCTCCGGAGAAAGTAAAATTCACGCAAGCGGTTACAAAACTTGTTACTTATAAAAACGTAGCGTCGATTTGCTCGAAGAACTTGACGAACTTGATTTGCTAGATGAGCTTGAAGACGAACTCGATTTACTTGATGAACTAGAAGAGCTTGAAGAGCTCGACGAACTTGAAGAGCTTGACGAACTCGAAGAGCTCGAAGAACTCGACGAACTAGGAGAACTAGTACCGCTAGGTTTAGGAGTCTCCGGCCCAACTCGGATATGCTCGGAATCTTGTGCGTCGAACAGCGGATTTGCTGGATCAAAGACCGGGTCATAAATATCGGCGTCTACAGCAATGCGGCCATCGGGCACATTGCCCACCCCCAACAATCTAAGCATTAGAAAACCCTTGCCGTATGGCTCAAAAATATTTCGAGTGGGATAGAAAACCAGAAATGAGTCGGTCTCGGTGGAAGCATAGTGCTGGGGCGAAACTGCGATGGTATTATCCCCTACCACATAAAACGAAGAGTGTTCTATGAATTCAAGACCGACTGGAAAACGGATTTTTAATGTCCAGATTGGTTCTTGCAAGTTAGAAATGTAAATGACTAGACGGATCGCATCGCCGCTATCAATAGCCCTTGGGCTTACCTTCAAGTCGAGTTTGGCCAGCTCGTTTGGCGCGTCACCGCCTCCCCCTCCGCTACCGCAGCCGAGGTAACAGAGACTTAGAGTTAAACTTAGAAGCAGGAGGAGGAGGGCATTTACGGTGAGTCTCATTCTATTCCTAACGCTAAAGTAACCTGGAAACCTATCGAAGTTATTCTCCGTCAACGACGGCTGACGAAAGCGTAACACTTATCAATTAACCGCGAAATAGTGGTGAAAGACCCTAATTAGTAGGTTGTAATGTTTCCGACATTACAAGATAATGCTCCGGACGTTAAAGAGGTTGTACCCGTTCACATGAATATCAAATTAGGTAATTACAATCTGTTACCAGTGCGATTATCATGAAAAAAAAAGTGGTCACCCCCTGATCGGGGGGCGGCTGATTTTGTGTGATCAATTCCGTACGTGAACAGTTACAAGAGGTTTTTTTGACTAACTACCGCGAAATATTGGATTTGCCACAACGTCTTTTTGTGGTCGGCGACATCCATGGTTGTTCTGAAGAATCTGCCGCTTTGGTGGAGCATCTTCGCACCGAGGAGGGACTCTCGCCAGAGGACTTGTTGGTATTCGTCGGAGATTATATAGATCGCGGCCCGCGATC
>JAAYZI010000078.1 GCA_012514925.1 Deltaproteobacteria bacterium
GGGCTGCCCAAGCACGCGTTGATAAACTGAGAGACCTACACCTTGAATCGGAGCCTGAAGTTGAGGTTCATGTTTAACCGGATTGTTCGTGGTATTTAGAGAAACATCTTGCTTGGTCATAATAACACCTATTTGTATCCGTTCACATGAATATTAAATCGTAGGGCTACAATCTGCTACTAGTGTAATCATCAAAGAAAACCCCCTGAGGGGGACTTTACTTCAGCTTCAATGTTTGCAGGTTATCAACCCCATGTGTGAACGGTTTCATTCTATTATGGATTAAAACCTTAAGCAATTGTGAGGGGGTGCAATTTAACGTAGATTTGAGCCTTAGAACTGCAAAGGGAGGGGGAAATTTTGATTAGTAGTGAAGTCGTTTATCAGGAAGTTTACAAAGCTGTTCAGGCCATGAATGTATCGCTTCCGGTAGATGTGGCAGGTCGCCTTAAGGCGGCGCAGCAACAAGCTGAGGGACCGGCTCAAGCTGTATTAGGGCAGATTAATGAGAATCTGTTAATTGCGGCTCGGGAGGGCATTCCGTTCTGTCAAGATACAGGAATGGTGTGGGTTCATGTTTCGCTTGGGGAGGAGGTGCAAATAAGGGGTCTTAAAGAAACCATTAGCCGCGCCGTAGCAGACGCTTACCGTGAAGGTTACTTTCGGAGCTCGGTAGTTGAGGATCCGCTTAGGGAGAGGAAGAATACTGGTACTAATCTGCCAGCTGTTTTTCATTTTGATATTGTGCCTGGAAGAACACTTGAGATTTATATTCTGGCAAAGGGGTTCGGCAGTGAGAACTGTAGCCGCGTCTTTATGTTAAAGCCCACTCAGGGGCGAGAGGCTGTAATTGACTCAGTGTGCGCGGTGATGAAAGAAGCGCGCGGCGTGCCCTGCCCGCCAGTGGTGCTCGGAGTAGGGATTGGTGGCACTTTTGATTATGCTGCTTTACTCTCCAAGAGAGCCTTAACTCGTGCGCTAGATCATCCACACCCGTGCCCGTACTACGCGCAGTTGGAAAGCGATTTGTTAGAAGCCGTTAATGCGCTGGGGATTGGTCCGGGTGGGTTAGGGGGTGGATGCACCGCTTTAGCGGTCAAGGTTGAGAGTTTTTCCACTCACATCGCCGGGCTGCCTGTGGCAGTTACTGTGAATTGCTGGGCTGACCGCAGGGCTAAAGTGTTGCTTAGCGAGATATGACCAAACGTATTATTCTCCCACTTCAAAATGCGGCGGAGCTTAAAGCCGGAGAAGAAGTTTTGCTTTGCGGCGAGCTGATCGGGGCGCGAGATCAGGCCCACCAGAGAATGTTGGCGTTACTAAACTCTGGGCGTGAGCTGCCCTTTAGTTTAGCAGGGGCTGTGATTTACTACGTCGGACCTGCGCCCACTCCGCCGGGAAAGGTAATCGGATCCGCTGGTCCGACCACGGCCGGACGCATGGATGTCTTTACTCCAGCGCTCTTAGATGCGGGGTTAAAGGGTATGGTCGGCAAGGGGAACCGCAGCCTCGAGGTAGTGGAGGCTATGCGCCGGAATGTGGCGGTGTACTTCTATGCAAGCGGAGGTTGTGGGGCGCTCTATGCTCAGTGCATTAAACGGGCTGAACCTATCGCTTTCACTGATCTTGGCCCTGAGGCGGTGTTTCGTCTAGTCGTCGAGGACTTCCCTGTGATTGTGGCGATTGATAGCCAAGGGCGTTCGGTGTTTGCGTAAATTTTTATCGGCACTATTACTGCGCCTACTCGGAT
The DNA here is from genome assembly GCA_012514925.1 of Deltaproteobacteria bacterium. GTDB lineage: Bacteria > Bdellovibrionota_C > UBA2361 > UBA2361 > JAAYZI01 > JAAYZI01. The sequence continues at coordinate 1,751 of JAAYZI010000078.1, forward strand.
ACCATCTAGGTTAAGAGAATTTACTTTGCTTAGGGTGTTTGCCAGGCTGATCCGTTCCAACTCCAGTGCTGAACGGTTTCGCTGCTGGCCAGCACCAAGTCGGTAGGCATTTCGAAGAGTCCGTGACCTACCAGGCCATCAGGTTTTAGTTTCTCTAGTGTGGTGGCCAGGGTTGCCGGGTCTGCGATTTTCCCAAAATGGGTATCCAAGATGTAATTGTGGTCGTCGGTGATAAAGGGTTGCCCCTGTTTAAGGCGAAGTTCAACGGCAGAGGCACCTGCTTGGTGGAGCGCCTTGGTTATTGATTCGAGGCAGTCAGGGTGAACGTCTATTGGCACGGCCCATTTTTCTCCGAGGAAGTGAGATCTCTTTGATGCGTCGGCTATAATAACAAAACGTTGGCACAGCTCTGCTGCTAGGCGTTCTCGCAAGGCACATCCGCCCCCGCCTTTGATTACATAGCGTGTAGAGAGAGAGACTTCGTCGGCGCCATCTATGCCGATTTCAGCGTGGGAGATTTTTGCAAGGGGGGTGAGGGTTAGTCCAAGTGCGTGAGCGAGTTGGCTGGTGCGTTCGGAGCTGGATAGGAGCGTGAGTTCATTTAGTTGGCCTAAGTGAATTTGTTCTGCCAGGAGTTTCACGAATACCTCGGCAGTGCTGCCGCTTCCCAGGGCGACGGTGAAGCCGCTTTGCAAGAACCGGAGCGCGAATTTGGCGCTTTGGAATTTAGGGTCTTGGATAGGCGCGTTCATAACTGGCTAAAGCCACTCTACACTTTTACTTTCTCCAGAGAAAGTAAAAATAAAATAGCCCCACGTTCTTTCCCTCCCCCTCGACTACCCTCCCGGCCGCGAAATCCAACCGCCACGCAGCCTCGCCGACACGAAGCCCCACCAACACGCAGCCCAACCGAAACCTCTGCCGTCACGCGGCGCCAAAACTCCCGGCACCACACCCCCGCCGTCACACCCCTGCCTGCACGCAGCGCCAAGCTCCCGTCAATCCGCGGTGCCGAAGACCCCGCCTACACACCCCGCCAATCCGCTGCGTATTCACTTTCTCCGGAGAAAGTAAAAAATAAAATAGCCCCGCGCTCTTTCCCTACCCCGACCCCTTCTCGTCCACGAAGTCCAACCAACACACCCCCGCCAACCCGCTGCGCATTCACTTTCTCCGGAGAAAGTAAAAAATAAAATAGCCCCGCGCTCTTTCCCTCCTTCCGACTCCTTCGCGGCCACGAAGCCCTACCAGCCGCGAAGCCCTCCCAGCCGCGAAGCCTCACCATCGTGCAGCGTCAACCCCCGCCAACCCGCTGCGCATTTACTTTCTCCGGAGAAAGTAAAAATAAAATAGCTCCGCGTTCTTTCCCTTCCCCTCGACTGCCCTCTCGGCCCCGAAGCCCCGCCGTCACGCAGCATCGAAGCCCCGCCTACACACCCCCGCCAATCCGCTGCGCATTCACTTTCTCCAGAGAAAGTAAAGGTAACCCCGCGATATCATTAGGCCCAAAAACAGAAGTTTGTAACACTACTCCAGCCGGGGCGCCCTGCCACCCAGACTCAAAACCCTACGAGCCTCCTCAGGTAAAGAACCGTTTGCCAAAACGGCGGATGCTAAATTCACTTTCTCCGGAGAAAGTAAAAATAAAATAGCCCTGCGTTCTTTCCCTCCCTCCCAATCCCCTCCCGGCCCCGAAGCCTCGCCAACACGCAGCGCCAAGCCCCGCCGTCACGCAGCATCGAAGACCCCGCCGACATACCCTCGTCAACCCGCTGTGCATTCACTTTCTCCAGAGAAAGTAAAAATAATTTCCTGACGCCTCTGCGATGAAATGACACACCGCGCAGAAATGACACCCCCCGCCGAAGTGACACCACCTCGCTGAAAATAAAAATCCACAAGACTCCTTCTGTCACACACTCCTCTTACTTGGTTTAAAATTTTATTAACCACTCAGTTTTAAGATCTTGTGATTCGCTTAGCCGCGAAACACTGTCAGTCACTCGACTTCAAAATCGCACTCACTCAGATGAAGAACTACTGCGCATTTACTTTCTCCAGAGAAAGTAAAAGTGAAGAGCACACACGCGCGCATCTTTAAAAAAATTTTTAGAAAAAAATTTGAAAAAAATTTTCGGAAAAATAAAAAAGTTCTTAGAAAAAGCTTCGAAAAATTTTCGAAACATGTTATGTTGCTTTCAACATTTTAGTGGCATTTTTAGTGCATTTTAGCGCCATTTTAATGACATTTTAGTGAGGTAGTAGTCA
>JAAYZI010000079.1 GCA_012514925.1 Deltaproteobacteria bacterium
GCCGTTTGTGCTAAAATATAAAACAGTTGAGTGTTTCGATATTTCAGGTATTTGCCAACCACGGCCGAGTGTTAGCTTGCTTTTTAAGGTACTTTCTAAAGTAGGTGTAAAAATGAGTGATTTTGTTTTAAATATTTTTAAGGCCTCTAAACCCACACAAGCCAAACAAAGCTTGCTTACTACCCTAGCGTTTCTTCTTTTTTTCTTGGCTCCAATTACAAACGCCGCCGCCCAAAGCGCGGTAGCGTTAAAGGTGACTCCCCTCGGAAATTCTATCGTCCAGGCAAGGTGCACCTTAAACCCAAGAACGGCCAGGCAAGCCCGCCAGATCGTAATAGGAAGGGCCTACGGAAGCGATCGCAAATACACTGTCATTGCCAGCACTAAACGCAGAGTTAGAAACGTAACTGTAAGAAGCCGCCTCGGTGCCGCCGGAAGATACCGCTTTGTATGCAGAGTTACGCTTGCCAAAAAATATGCGTGGAGCAAAGTGGTTACAGTCATTAAAAAGAAGCCGGCAGTACCAACACCGCGGCCGACTCCGAAACCAACTCCACGACCAACCGCCACACCAGCTCCAGAGCTTACTGCCTGCCCCGGCAATTTCAAAGATGATGTGCTCCGGCTTGTTAATCAAGCTCGCGGCAAAACCGGGAAGTGGGCGCTGAAATATAATTCTCAACTTGAAACGGCTGCGCAAGGGCACACGAACTATATGGCTAAAACACAAAAACTAAGTCACGGAACTTTGGACGAGATGAAAGCTCGCATCCGCGCCGCAGGCTTTACGGGATCCCTTATGGGGGAGAATATAGCGTGGGGCCAAACTACTCCTGCGCAAGTCATGAATTCCTGGTTAAACAGCCCTGCCCACTACAGAAATATCATGGGAGAGCAGCTGAACTTCCGCTACATCGGCGTAGGCTGTGTGAAAGACCGCTACGGTAAGTACTGGTGGACCCAGAATTTTGGGGGTTGATATATCCGGTAACCGCTTACGCGTGGAATTGATCATGCAATTTTGTTTCCAGCCTGGGCGGTAGCGCGGAGTTTGAGCGGTAAAACTTCACTTTCTCCAGAGAAAGTAATATTCATGCAAGCGGTTACGCAGTGATGTTTCTTGCTACGTTCCAAACTCGTTATAGAGTTGCTCTAACCAGCTAAGATGCGCGTTTGCATGTCCGCAGCTTGCAGACATAAGCGCATTTACATCACCGACGCCTAAGTCACTAAGATACGCGACGGCTTGATCGTACATGGCACGCCCTTTTGAAAAAGACTCCGGCCAGGGTGGAGTGCCCACGCTTTCAAATGTGCCTGGCGCCAGCACTAATCCGCGTTGCAGCGCATCACGCCAAACCTCCTTAGCTGACGCACAAAAAAACTTCTCAAGAGGATGCGCTGTCAGGTCAAAAGAAAGCAGTTCAATAGGGAACTCCAAAAACTCAAGTTCAAATCCAGAGCAGGAATGTAAACCCAAAAGCCCTCCCAGGTCGGAGATGGTTACATACAGGTAGCTATAGGCCTCTCGCAGTAATGTTTTTTCGGAATCATCCAGTCGGTCCCAATCTTTTAAAGCAGGCTCATCTAGAACGAAGAGAAGAGCCTTGCCATAAGGCTTTAAAAAGGTACGCTGCCATAAAACTTGTTTGAGACAAATGGCAGTGGCCATCTCCAAATTATCGGCGAAACTGCCGTGCATACCCTGGCTGTAAGACATAAAACTAAGCGGCCCCATTAGCTGCGCTTTAATAAGGGCAAGCGGCTGCCCCTGTCCAAGCCTCTCCGCCAAGGCGTACAACCCGGAACTCTCATCAGCCGCATAACCAGACCACTCAGCCGCAGCTACTCTCTCTGTGCGAGCTAACATAAATTCCGAAGAACTACGCTGCGGAAGTTCGGGCCAAAACGGCATAATCTTAGGGCGCGCCAACACAAACTCAACGGCTTGCTGCGCATCGCTGAAAGGCAAACTGCCCACACAGAAACAGGCATACCTGCCGGAAACAATCTGCCGCAAAGACGCCTTGGGGTTCGAACTAAACCTCATACGCAACCTACTTAGAGGAAACTAGGGAAGAGTCTGGCTATAAGCGGGGTTCTGTGTAGCTAGGCTACAACGGCCATTCATCTAGGCCGGGCGTCACCACCCGGCTCAAGCGACCTTACCCAGAAGCTCAGCGCGGGCCGCGCTGTGCACCGTCTTGAAGACAAGACGGCGCGCGCCTCTCTATTTGGTCTTGCTTCTGCTGGGGTTTACCAAGCCAGGAGGTCACCCCCCTGCCGGTGGGCTCTTACCCCGCCGTTTCACCCTTACCTACTCTCGCCCCCGCTTATGCGGACGCAAGGGCAGGCGGTCTTCTTTTCTGTGGCACTTTCCCCCGGTCACCCGGAGCTGTCTCTCTCAGCCAGCATGCCCTCTGAAGCCCCGACTTTCCTCCGGTCCACGCCCCGGCTACACCGAAGCTGACAGGCGGCCGTTCGCCTTACTCTTCCTTACTATCCTCTAAAAACAGAATTCTACCACAACCACGGCAACGTACCAGCGCATTACCACGCGCTATTTCTAAGGTCACCTGAGGACCAAGCTCCAAGAAGCAACCGCTACACGCATTCTGGCTAAACACCACCACTGCGTCCATGGGATATTTATCTTTAACCCGATTATAAAGCGCCAAACTTTTCTGATCGATCAGCGGCACCATGGCATCGCGCTCTGTCATGTATCCTTTAAGCCGCTCTTCCAAAACTTTGGAAGTTTCTTTAGCTTCCTCTTGAAAGTTTTTTAAATCTTCTGTAGCTGTCTCAAAGGCGCTTTTTGTCTCTACCGCAGCGGCCTCTAACGCATCCAGCTCATCCAGGGTGTTAACATAACGTTCCTCCTGAGCAGCGAGCTGCCTAGCCGCCGCTTCAATTTCGCGCTCGGCCGCGACTTGCAACTTATAGCTCCCCAAAGTTGTAAGCGCTTTACGCCTCTCAACCAATTTTTGCTGAGATTCTTTTAAATGAAGGTCCTCACGTTCGTAATACAGCTTGCGCTCTCGCAAAGCGTAAGCTTTTTCTTTGGCACTAAGCTCTAAAGCGGCCAGATTTTGCCTCTTGGCCGCCAACTGATCGACCAGCTTTTTTTTCTCTGAATTTATGCCCGCTATAAAAGCATCAATCTTACTTATAACTACTAGATTTTTGAGGAGATTTGCATTCGCGTTCATATTTTAATTTTTGGTTGACTTGGTACATTGTTTAACAAAAACCCCTAAATAGCAACTAACGCAATTTTACAGCCCTCCCCGCTCATACAAAGAATTGACAGCCGCCCCTGATATTCTAATATAACTGCTTCAGATTTCGGCCCTGTAGCTCAGTTGGTTAGAGCAGCCGGCTCATAACCGGTAGGTCCCTGGTTCGAATCCAGGTGGGGCCACTCTTTTTAATTTCCCCAATACAAGGGTTCCTGCCCCACCTGGATTCGAACCGAAAAAAATAGGGCGAATCCAGCGGACTTTCGCGAGCAGAGCGAGCGAAAGTCCAGGTGGGGCCACTCTTTTTAATTTCCCCAATACATGGGTTCCTGCCCCACCTGGATTCGAACCAAAAAAAACAGGGCGAATCCAGCGGACTTTCGCGAGCAGAGCGAGCGAAAGTCCAGGTGGGGCCACTCTTTTTAATTTCCCCAATACATGGGTTCCTGCCCCACCTGGATTCGAACCAAAAAAA
>JAAYZI010000080.1 GCA_012514925.1 Deltaproteobacteria bacterium
ACTTTTTCACGACCTCAGAGGTTTGGTCCTGACTGCCATCATCCACCACTATGATCTCGTAGCTGTCGGGGCGGGCATCGAGATAATCCACCATGTCGATTAGAGTCGGAGGCAGGCGGCGCTCTTCATTAAATGCAGGGACCACAACCGAGAGGTCAGGCTTGGGAGCCTCTCCGGTCTGGCGCTCAAGCCATTCCTGTACATCCTTTCCTTCGGTCTTATTTTCAGTCGTTTGCATTTTCATGATTGTGCGGACAAAGCTGTCCAATTTGATGTTGCAATGTCAGCATCACAAACAGACCCGGTACGCCAACTACCAGATACTGAATGAGATGCTGAGTAATCACCATTGCCAGAGCCAATTCACCGTTGACCCCCAGAGACACCAGCGCAGCTTTGGCCACAAACTCGATCACCCCAAAGGCTCCGGGTGCGGATGGGATCAGCGAGCTGAAATTCACTGCTACCAAGAAAAAGACGCAAGCCGCCACGGAAAGATCAACGCCGTATGCGCGCGTCACAAGATAATACACACCAAGTTCAATAAACCAAATCAGAATAGAAAAAAACACAATCCCAGGCAGACGGCTGGTTTTGGTCAGGGGGCTAAGACCGTCGATGAAAACTTCAAAGCGATTGACGGCATAATATCCGGCGCGATGATTAAGACGCTCCCCAAGACGTTGTGCCGCCGCAAAAAGCGGCTTGCGCATGGCTACCGCCGCTACCACACCCACTGCCACCAAGCCAAAAGCCATCGCTACATACAGCAGCTCAATTGACATATCGGCATTGCCTAGGCCCAGCGCAAAACCTACAAACATAAGACTGATGGTCAGGCCGTCCACCAGTCGTTCGCTGGCGATTGTAGCTAAGATTAAGGTGCGTTTTTGTCCCGTCAGCTTTGCTCCGACGTGCGCACGCACCAGTTCTCCCGCCCTGGCCGGCAGGATATTGTTCATAAAGAAACCAAGAATCAAAACCCTGGTTGCATTTAGGTACGAAAGGCATGGAGTGGGAAAAAAATACTTCCAGCGGTGGGCTCTTAGCAAATAGGAAAGACCGGTAAGCAGTACTACGCCGGAGATGAGAAGGGGATCGCAGTCCCTCACATGCGAAAGCAGCTCCTGCCAGTTCACTCCGGCAAACGCTAGATACAACGCTCCCACGGTAATGATCCACGGAAGGGCTTTGAATAAGAACTTCTTCATAATGATAAAATCGGGAGCTTTTGAAGCTGATTAGAAATATAATGTATTATGCTGCAGGTCAAGGAGGTATGGGAGAGTGAGTGGAGCCTTGAGCAGATTGTGTTCCTTCTTGACAACCAAAACTATATTTTGCTTATTTGCCTTGGCATCTGGCTCGGGTATGCTTTTGCAATGAAAACTTTTTGGGTTACCGTAGGCGAGGCCATTTTGGGAAGGAGAGCTTTGAGATCAAGCCTTAGTTTTAGACCTGCTTTATGCATAAAATGCAGCCACTTTGTTCAATAATTATCCCGGTTCTAAACCAGTGCCGTTACACCCGTCAATGTCTTGAGTTCTTATTTAGAAGTAGCGTTGATTCATCTTTTGAACTGCTGCTGGTTGATAACGGTTCCACAGACGAGACCGCAAAACTTTTTGATGAGTATGAAGAACGTTATGCGCAAGTCCGTAGCATCCGTTTTCCGGAGAATCGTGGATTTTCAATCGCAAACAATGTGGCGGCTGAACAGGCGAGTGGCGATTATCTTATTTTTCTTAACAACGACACGATTCCGACCCATGGTTGGTTAGCAGCGCTGGTGGAGGCCGCCCGGCTTGAAGGCGTCGGTGCAGTGGGAAGCAAACTGGTCTATCCGCACTCGAACAGCATTAATCATGCCGGTTATGTTTATAACCAAGAGATGCGCGACTACTACCCAATTTATCATGGCTTTTGGTCCGAAAATCCGGTTGTAAACAAGCAGCGGGAATACCAAGCTCTGCTTGGTGCCGCCCTATTGGTAGAGCGGAAATTATTTCAACATATCGGCGGGTTTGCAGATTACGGCTTAGAGGATATTGACTTGTGCCTAAAGGTACGTGAGCAGGGACGGCGGGTGGTCTACTGTCCCAGAAGCAAGGTTTATCATTACGGCTCAATTACTCTCGGTAATACTCCACCTAGTTTCATGCCGATGCGGACCAACGCCCATTTTAAACAGCGTTGGCCGTATTCAGAGCGTTTGTGGGACGATCTAAAATACTACCAAGAGGATGGCTTCGAGATTGAAGTGCTTCCATCCAAAGAGATCCGCTTATGGCGAAAGGATAATCCCGCGCTGCAAATCTCTATCCAGGCTGAGCAGGCTGTGAAGCGGGGGGATTTTAAGCAGGCGCTGCAGTTGGCACAAGAAGCGTGCGACCATGATCCACGTAGCAGGGAATTACGTATGCTTCGAACTGGAATTTTGTCCAAGCTCGGCGATCAGTGGGCAAAGATCAACTCGATCATGGAGATTATCACCCTGGATCCTCTCTACTTTGAGGGTTATCTTCTCGCGGCTCAGGCACTGATCGGGCTTGGTCATCCCCAGGAGGCTAGCAGACTGCTTGAAGCCGCCTTGTCATCAGAGTATCTGCCGTTTGACGTGCGTGAGGCTGCGCAGGCGCTTCAGGAGAAGCTAGCCCAGTAGCGCGTTTAGAGGGCACGTAACCGTTCACATGAGTATTACTTTCTCCGGAGAAAGTAGAATTAACTCCGCGTTACCGCCCAGGCTGAAAACAAAATTGCATGATCGGAGGTCCGTTCACAAAATCAGCCGCCCCTGGTCAAAGGGCAACCACTTTTTTTCATGATAACCACACTGGTAACACGGTGTAATCACCTAATTTAATATTCATGTTACCGGATACAAAAAATAAACCGACCATTTAGCTAGTGTCATCGAAATAATTAGGAAAAGCTTATGAATGACATCATGAAACCTTCTAATACTTTCCTTATTACCTTAAAAGACTGGGTTTTTGACCCCGAAGGACCGAATGGGGGAGGGGAGAATGCGACGCGGAGTGTGGCTGAAGAGCTAGCTAAGATGGGATACCGGGTGATTGTTGCCGGTAACTTGGCAGGACCCGAGCGAAAGATCTTGGGCGTGGAATATTGGCAGCTAGGACCAGCCTATGATCTATATTCGCTTATGCAACGGACCAAGGAGATCGGAATATTCGATCTCCTAGCGGTTGAACGTGCTACCTCGCTTGTGGCTTTTCATAAGTATCCACTCTGCAGGAATAGATACCTATATTATCATGGGCCGACCGCCGATGCTGCCGGGCTTCAGTTTTCTACTTGTAGCCTTAACGCAGACAGGATCTTCTGTGTCTCTAAAGCCCAAAAGGAAAGGCTCCTTCAGGGCGGTGCGGATGAGTCTAAGGTGCAAGTACTAAGAAACGCCGTCGATACCACCCTTTTCAGGTTTGAAGACTTTTCACAGCGCGACCCATTCAAACTAGTGTTTGCCGGGGTCCTAATATTTGAGAAGGGGATTCACGTTCTTCTAAATATATTTCCAAGGCTAAAAGAGATCTTCCCGCAGCTCACTTTAGATGTGTATGGACGTAAGGGGGGCTGGACCCTAATAGATAACAACATTTCTCAGATGGAACAGGGCATTCCGGGCTTAAAGTTTAAAGGAGAGGTGCCCCAGGCCACTCTTGCCCAAGCCTTTCAGAAGGCAGCAGTATGCGTGATTCCATCCACCTCCTTTGAAACTTGTTCCCTAGTCTCAATTGACGCGCAGGCCTGTGGCTGCCCCGTGGTGGCGTTTGGTATGGGCGCCATTCCGGAATTCATTCATGACGGCAGAACCGGGGTGGTGATTAAAGAAGTCAGCGAGCAGCAGCTTTTTGAAAATCTGCGCCTGCTCCTTTCTAACCCAGATAAACTACGGGAAATGAACCGTGAGTGTAGAGAGCTGGCAGGGAAACGAACTTGGACGGATGTGGCCAAGGAGTTATTAAGCGGAGTCGAACAGGTTAGAAAACAAGAGCTGGTGACAGTGCATGCAGAAGATGCTGCGCCGCGTATCACCGCGGTCAATCAGC
>JAAYZI010000081.1 GCA_012514925.1 Deltaproteobacteria bacterium
CGGTCATTTACGTATTCCCATAGGCCAAAGCTGTTGGAATCGGGCGAGGACTTCCTACGCACTAATCCAACAGGGTCAATATCTAAGTAAAGGGCGACGGTGCATTTTTCGGCGCGGGCCTCTGGATAAAATACGTGAGCTGTACCAAAAGCCAGTTTAAACGAGTGCACACGTGCAGGGTTCTTCTTTACAAGAAAGCCCAAATCCGTTGCAAGCTGGTATGTAGTCGTTATCGTTAAAATCATAACTGCCTGGGATCGCACTATGTTCACAAGGCGGCGTTATTGATACTCCTTGTAATTACACTGGTAACACAGTGTAATCAGCTAACTTAATATTCATGTGAACGGATACCTGGTTTTTTGTTAAATTCCAGAATCCAAGTTGGTATCGGCCACTTAGCAGTTTGGCTTAACCGCTTAATTTGTCCAAGAACCGGTGCCGCCGCTGCAGAGTCGGCGCTCACTCTTTTTCTGATGGTATCCATTCACATGAATATTACTTTCTCCAGAGAAAGTAATATTGACTCCGCGTTATTGTTAAGGCTGAAAACAAAATTGCATGATCAATTTGAGGGGGCCTCTTTTTTTGGAGGGAAAGTGGGAGGGACGACCGCTTTTTTCTTTGATACCGGTTGCTTCACTACCTCTGAACGTTTACGTGAACTGTCTCCAGTTATGCGCTTACACCCAAATGAAGTAAAAGGAAGCCAAGCTTTTATTTTTAGGCAAGCATCTGGCTAAGGTGTCGATAGTTACATTTATGCATTGTTGCTTAAAGGGTATTAAAAACTAAGCTTCAACGAGCTTATGTACAGCGCCGCCTTGCTAGCTCTCTCTACTGGTGAAACCGTTTGATGGATTTGAGCTCCAATTTACAATGTTTTTGTTGGGCTGTCGGAAAGCTGTGGATTGTGTTAAGAGCTTAAAGAGTTGAGAATGTTAATCAATTGTCAAGTTATTTTTAGTGGAACAATTAATACGATTCAAAAAGAGAGTTAGCGGGAGAGAGAGCGAGCTTGAAGATCTCGTTGCAGACGATCTCTGTGCGTTATTCCCAGACTGGGATGGGCCGCGTTGGGCTGCTGCTTCACCGACTATCGGGGCTGGAATGCCCGACTTGCTCCTTGTGGATTGTAATCCTCAGGTCCTCCGACTGTCTTCTTTAGAGGACTCCTGCGATAACCTGCTTTCCTATCTTCGGTATGTGTCTAAAGCAAGAATTGAAACCATCATTGATCGTCTAGGATACTCTAGCAAAAGAGCAGAAACCAAGTTGAAGGAACTTATTAACCTCGAAGTAGTAGAATCCGACGGGTCCCTCTACTGGATGGCTAGTCTTTGGCGTAACGTCCTTCCCCGAATAGTTGCAATCGAAGTAAAGGTGAGTGATTGGCAAAAGGCCATCTTACAGGCTTACCGTAACACTATTTTTGCACATCAATCGTTTGTGGCCCTTCCCAGTAGCATTGCTGAAAGGATTAAACGAGAGACAATTGTTAAGCAATATGGTATAGGAGTCTTATCGATCAATGAAAATACGGGAGTTAGGATAATCCGCTCTGCACGTGCCCAACGACCAAAAGTTTGGTCTTATTACTATCGACTGGCGTCAATGGTCGCGCGACACTTGGGTTAATGACACGAATGGGACTTTTCACTGTAGCATTGGAGGAAGCAAAGACACTCTTTCCCGAGTACACGTTTGTTAGTGCTCTAACCCCTAGCGCGCAAAAAGCAGCGTTCCACGTCCGGGACAAATCTGGTCGTGATTTGTGCCTTAAGATTATTTCTCCTGATTATGATGTTGATAGACTTCAGCGAGAAATCTTAGCTCTTCAATCGATCAGTCATGCAAACGTCGCAACGATGGTTGAGTATACGTTTTCATCTACGCAAGGTAGCTCACGCCATTTCATCGTCGAAGAGTTCATTGAAGGGGATGACCTTTCTGTCCTCTTTGAATCTAAAATTGCTTGGCCAAGAAAAACCGTTTGCCAGTTCTTTGCGTCCTTGTGTTCTGGCTTAAACGCGCTCCGAGCAGCTGGCATTGTTCATCGAGATCTGAAGCCTAGTAATATTCGCGTTCGACAGCAAGTGATTCCCGTGGTCATAGATTTTGGGCTTGCTCGTCACTTGAACCTCCCAGATCTTACTAGAACTCAGGATGGTGCTCAAATAGGAACGCCTAATTATTTTGCGCCTGAGCAGGTACTAGGGACTAAGAGAGAGATTGATCATCGGACCGATCTTTTTGCCTTAGGAATAATGCTGTTCCAAGCGTTGACTGGTCGCCATCCTTTTCTTCAGGAAGGGGCTAGCCTAACCCAGATTTGTGAAAACATTTGTACTTCCGA
>JAAYZI010000082.1 GCA_012514925.1 Deltaproteobacteria bacterium
CGCCGCAACCGCCACTATATCTGGATTGACCCGGCCCTTACGGGGCGCGCTGATTACCACAATTCTAGGAACTCCCGCCACCAGAGCAGGCACCAAGCACATGAACAATGAAGATGAAAGCGCTGCCGCAGCAGCCGGAACGGAGATACCAACGGAATTCAACGGGTAGTAACGGCGCTCTAACTCCGCTCCATCCGCTTGGGTTAGAGCATAATTCTGCGGCAGCTGTTTCTCGTGGTATCGACGCAGATTAAGACAAGCCGCATCGACAGCGTTCAAGAACTCAGGGTCGACTTGGTCCAAAGCCGCACGAATCTCCTGAGCCGTAAGCCTCGGAGAGCGTTCTCCGTACTCGACACTGTCAAACTTCTGCATGTAAGCAAAAAGAGCCTTATCCCCATTTCGTCTGACATCTTCCACAACATCCGAAACCTCATGGACCATGGAAGCCTCAACAGCCGTCTCTCTTTGGATAACCGCTAAAAAACGGGGGTTTTTAAAGGAAAATTCCATAATTTGAATCATGGCTTGGATCTCTTAGCGCATTTTTGCTTCGTCACTCTAGCGCTACAAAATGTTCAAAGCAACCCATTCTCTCCGGCACAGTGCGCAAACGTAATCGTCTACCTTTTTAATTGAAGCTGACTATGCCAGCTCATCTAAGATGCTTGTTTTTTTGGTACCCCACAGCATAGAATAACCAAAGTTAGGAACCTTACCGTGATGACTGCCACCACAGAATTACATTGCTCTTTTGCGGAGATTTTCGCTCGAAACGAAAAGGTGCTCTCCTTTGAGTTTTTCCCTCCTAAGAAAGAAGCCAGGCTGCATGAAACTTTCACCCTAATCGAAAGTTTAAAAAAGTGTCGCCCACATTATATGTCCGTAACTTATGGCGCGGGAGGTGGCACCAAGGATCTCACTCAACGCATAGTCAGTTACATTAACAACACGTTGCACGTTCCTGCTGTGGCGCATTTGACCTGCATCGGTCACAGCTTGCAGGAGATTGATTTTGTTCTTCAAGAACTTAAGCGCGAAGGTATCAACAAGATTTTGGCGCTGCGCGGAGATCCCCCACAGTCTCATCCTGCCGGGACGCCTCTTGCCAGCGCCTTTACTAACGCTGAGCAACTCACTCGTCATATCAGCCGCGAAAAAGGCTTTAGTATCGCCGTGGCCGGATACCCCGAAACCCACAAGGATGCCCCCTCAGCGGCGGCTGATATTGATTACCTAAAACGCAAAGTGGATGCCGGTGCGGAGCTTATTATCACTCAGCTTTTTTTTGAAGCTGAAATCTTCTTTAAGTTTCTAGAAAGAGTGCACGCTGCGCGTATTTCAGTTCCAGTCATCCCCGGCATTATGCCAATTTCAACCATTTCCCAACTGCAACGCTTCACGAACATGTGCGGGGCATCTATTCCACCACAGCTTCACGCTGCTCTGAACTCGTTTGAAAGATCTCCGGCCGACCTTGAGCAGTTCGGCATTGAGTATGCAACTGAGCTTTGTCAAAAACTTTTAAGTGGCGGAGCTCCTGGGATTCACCTCTACACCCTTAACAAAACTCACCAAGTAATGCCCATCGTCTCAAGCCTGGATATAGGCCGCGCCGCATAACCAAGCACCTTGTTTGAGAGGCAAAAGAGAGCTTAAGTAACCGGATCCAGATCCTGCCCAAGCTGTATCCGTTTGCATGAATATTACTTTCTCCGGAGAAAGTAAATTTAACTCCGCTCCACCGCCCAGACTGAAAACAAAATTGCATAAAGAAGAGGGGCCACGCCCCTCTTCTTCTCTTTTACGGCTACTTCTTTTTAGCCTTAACCGTCTTCTTCTTCCAATTCTCAGGCCTCAGTGATCGCACTGTCTCACCAGCCTTCCACATCTCGGAATCGTGCAAGACCTTTAACTCCTTGCCAAGCTTTTCACGGTAATCAGGCGCGGAGTTGCACTTGAGCACCCGTGCCGTTTCTTTTCCGGATTTTACGGAATCATAAAGACGCTTAAACACCGGCTCCACTGCGCGCTTGAACTTAGGAGCCCAATCCAAAGCCCCACGCTGAGCCGTAGCTGAGCAGTTGGCAAACATCCAATCCATACCGTTCTCCCCGACCAAGCGGATCAGACTCTGAGTCAGCTCCTCCACAGTTTCATTAAAGGCCTCGCTCGGAGAGTGGCCGCGCCGACGCAGCTCACTGTACTGGGCATCCATAACACCTGCTAAACATCCCATCAACACTCCGCGCTCTCCAGTAAGATCACTGTAGACTTCATGCGCGAAGGTAGTCGGAAAAAGAAAGCCCGAACCAACGGCGATGCCTAGCGCCAAAGTGCGCGCGCGCGCCCGCCCGGTGGCATCCTGAAAAACCGCAAAGGAACTATTAATGCCGCTACCATCCAGAAAATTTCTGCGCACGCTGGTCCCAGACCCTTTCGGTGCCACCATGATCACATCTATACCCTTTGGAGGAGTAACTTTAGTCTGCTTGCGATAGACAATCGAAAAGCCATGAGAAAAATAAAGTGCCTTCCCCTTGGTCAAGTGAGGTTTAATCACAGGCCAAAGCAACATCTGCGCTGCGTCTGAAACAAGATATTGAATAATGGTACCGCGCGACGCCGCCTCTTCCAAATCAAAGAGATTCTTACCGGGCTTCCAACCATCCTTGATGGCTTTATTCCAATAAAACTTATCGGATTTTTTCTGGCCTATAATCACGTTGATGCCGTTATCTCGCATATTCAACGCCTGAGCCGGACCTTGCACGCCGTAACCCAACACAGCCACGACCTCATCTTTGAGAACCTTGCGCGCCTTCGCCAAGGGAAACTCCGCACGAGTTACAACAGTCTCCCGCACACCACCAAAATTCATTTTTGCCATTGTTATTCCTCCACTATAGTCAAAGCATGCTAACAAAGGCAGGCCCTGCTATCAAGCCTGCGCAACTACACTAACCACTAAAAATGCGACCATAAATGCTGATTGGTGACTTCATGATGGAAAAGGATCTCAGCAGTCTTAACCAAACTTCCCAAGTCGTGCGGACAGCGATGCGCGGAGAGGGTTTTAAGCTGTGCGTACCTCTCGCGGTTGCGCAGTCCAATTAACTCTTCCATTAGAGTGCTATTCTCAAAAAGCTCGATGGCATCATACATATCCCCAGGCAGCATACGATCATCGGAATGGCGGCGCTTTGCAATGTCACTTTCCTGCAACGGCCCTTCTAGCCCTACCCGCAACATGATGTAAAACGCCAAATACGGGTTGGCATCAGGGGCCACGGCGCGGATCTCTATGCGTGTTGATTTTTCATTGCCTAGCGGAACACGCACCATAGCGGTACGGTCAACCGCAGAAACTTTAATCTGGTTAGGGGCCTCATAGCGAGGGTCTAAGCGCCGGTACGAGTTCACGCTCGAATTCAGCGCTAAGCACATATCCCCGGCGCTATGCAGGATCCGATCTACAAAGCTCCAGGCCTGATCTGATAAACCCAATTCTCCAGCTTTATCATAAAACAGGTTTTTCTCACCTTCCGCCAAAGAGAGATTACAATGCATGCCACTGCCATTGATCTCGGCGATGGGTTTAGGTAAGAAGCTCGCAGTCATACCCATATTGGCAGCCACCTGGCGCGCAATTAGCTTATAAAGCTGCACTTGGTCGGCTGCCAGTAAAGCATCACAGTACCTGTAATTAAGCTCAAACTGGGAAGGCGCCACCTCGGGGTGATCCTTTTCATTCTGAAAGGCTAAGGCGCGCTGAGCTTCCGCTAAGGAATCAATGAAAGTCTTGAGAGAGTCTTTGGGCAGAGAGTTGAAATAACCGCCGCGTGATACCAGCTTGAACCCCTCGCGAGAGGAGTAGTTCTGCTCAGCGCTTAACCCCTCAAAGAGAAAACCTTCACATTCCACTGAGACGTTCGCAGTTAAGCGCTTTTCCTCGAATAGGGAGGCACTGAACTCTTTAAGCTTACCACGAAAATCAGCGTCGTGGATCGAGCCATCCTGATTTTTTATCACACCAAACGTAATGACCTTACCTGGCCCGAAAATATCGCTGGGCAGCCAGCGGAATGAACCCCAATCCACCTCCAGCCTAAGATCGGACTCTCGCACCCGGGAGAACCCTTTAATTGATGATCCATCGAAAGTTAGGTTATCGTATGATTGAAGCAAGTGCTTCTTATCATAATCCAGCATGTAGAAGCGGCCCTCCAAATCGGAGAAGCATACCGTCACAGCTTTCAGCTGTTTTTCATCGGACAAATACTTAAGATAGCACTCTCTAAGTTCACCCTCATCGTTACGATTTACGACCTTTTCTTTAGCTTCAACATTTAACTCTTCCAAGCGATCATAAGGGATTTCCAAAAAATTTTTGATATCAGAGGTCATGTTATTCTTCGAATGGCTACAATGATCATAGAAGCCGTGACAGAACCACTTGTCACGGCTTTGTTTTATAGATTGTCGGCATTTTTCTCTAAATATTCAGCCACACCGTGACTGGAAGCTTGCATCCCAGATTGACCCTTTTGCCATCCGGCCGGACAAACTTCACCGTGCTTCTCAGAGAACTGCAGCGCATCCACGAGGCGCATCATCTCGTCGATGTTCCGTCCAAGCGGCAAGTTATTAACAGTCTGATGCTGGACTATACCCTGCTTGTCAATCAGAAAAGAAGCCCTTAAGGCTACTCCGGTAGGATGTTCAATGCCATAAGCTTGCACGATCTCGTGCTTTATATCAGCCACGATAGGAAAGCCAACCGGCCCAATTCCTCCTTCCTTAACTGGAGTGTTGCGCCAAGCAAAGTGGGTATACTGTGAATCGATTGAAACTCCTACGACCTCCACCTGGCGCTCCTTGAACTGCGCGACGCGGTGGTCGTGCGCTATAATCTCGGTCGGACAAACAAAGGTAAAATCCATCGGCCAAAAAAACAGCACCACATATTTACCGCGCAAATCGCTTAAGCGAAAATCATCTTTAATCGACCCATCTGGCATCACCGCCGGTGCAGTAAAGTCAGGGGCAGGTTTAGTAACTAGGACGCTCATATTCCAAGTCTCCTTAAATTAGCCAGCAAAATTCAACAGTACCCGCAGCATAACAACTCAAACTTGGTTGCACAATTCTGCAGCGCGCCCCTCTCAGCAACTACTTATTCACTACTTAGGGGTGACTACCTCTTCTAAGGCTCCTAACGGCCAGCCCCAACCTGCGAGAATCGGTGCTGAGGCCCTGGGTAGCAGGGCTACGCACCTGAGTTATCGCCGCCGTAATCCCCCCTGCGCTCAGTAATTTCCGATAAGGAACCTTAACATCAACGCTTATCCACGAACCGATTTCATCCGGTTTAACCTCCCACTTGTAGCTCCAGTCTGGCAAGCTTAGGGTTAATTCTTGCCCAGACCAAGGGGTCATAAGATCGAGTTTAAGACTTACGTCGCCGGTGCGGTTCGCAAATTTTCTGAGTTCGTCAATATTGCCGATGTTTATCTTAACCAAGCGCCGATCTAACCAAAAATAATTCTCTGTCTTAGATTCCTGAACGCTTGTAGATCCATTTAAAAGCACTAGAGTATTTACCGCAGATAGCGAGTCCACTCTAGCCGTCGCAGCCTGCTCCAATTGAGGTCCTGGCACAAAACGATAAACCTTGATCTCAGGATCCTTAACAACACGCTTAAACTCCTTTTCGCCTTTAAATTTCTGCTCAAGCGTAACGAAGCCGCTCTCTATGGCGTCCACCTTCCTTTCCGGACCCAGCACCACTCGATCAAACCCCTTTAGGTAGCTGTCAATCAACTTCTCTGCCGGGTCGATCTCGGCCACCCC
>JAAYZI010000083.1 GCA_012514925.1 Deltaproteobacteria bacterium
AGCCCAGGTTAGCAGAGCCTTTCTGGCGATGGCTGACGGTGGCGCGGAGTTAGCTTCACTTTCTCCAGAGAAAGTGAAATCAATTTCCACGCGTAAACGGTTACTAGTGCGCGAAATAATGCATACGCGACAAGGTTTAGTAGAAGCCTCGGTTAGCCAGTACAGTGGCTCTCATATTGAACACTAACTAGTACAGCATTTCTGCAGCACGGCCCTTACTTATCGCTAAGCGCCACAACTCCAGGAAGCTCTTTACCCTCTAAGAACTCAAGGCTTGCGCCTCCTCCGGTACTGATATGAGTCATCTTGGGAGCGAGGCCGCTCTTATTTACGGCGCTTACGCTATCACCGCCACCCACTATGCTGGTGCACTGAGTCGCCGCCAAAGCTTTGGCAATCTCAAATGTGCCATTTGCAAAGGGTGCCATCTCAAAGCACCCCATGGGACCGTTCCAGAGCACGGTTTTAGCACTCTTAATCTCAATCGCAAAAATTTTAGCCGACTCAGGCCCAATATCGAGCGCCATCCAGCCCTCTTTAATGCCGCTTTCGCCCACAACTTCAGTTTTAGCTGCAGCGTCAAAAGCATCAGCGATGATGTTATCCACTGGCAGGAGCAGCCTTACTCCTTTCGATTCAGCCGTGGCCAACAGATCCCGCGCTAAATCGATCTTATCCTCTTCCACCAGCGACTTGCCTGTAGGCAGACCCTTGGCTCGGTAAAAAGTATACGCCATAGCCCCGCCGATAATCAGGGAGTTTACCTTCGAGAGAAGGTTGTTAATAACGTTAACCTTGTCGCTTACCTTGGCACCCCCTAAGATGGCCACAAACGGACGTTCCGGATTGGCTACTGCAGAACCCAGATAATTTATCTCCTTCTCCATCAAGAACCCAGCCGCGTTTTCCTTAAAAAACTTAGTTATTATTGCGGTTGAAGCGTGTGCGCGGTGAGCCGTGCCAAAAGCGTCGTTGACATACAGGTCTCCCAGCTTAGCCAGCTCTCCTGCAAAGACCTCCTGTTTCTTCTTCATCTCGGCCTTTGCCGCTTTTTTCTGTTCGTCCGTAGCGTCCTCGGGTAGGCTGGGCTTACCCTCTTCTTCCTTATGAAAACGCACATTCTCAAGGAGGAGCACTTGACCGGGTTTAAGCTGCTGCGCCATTTTTTCAACTTCTACACCGATGCAATCAGGGGCAAACTCCACCGGTTTACCTAACAGCTCCTGAAGGCGAGTGGCTACCGGTTTGAGGCTGAACTCAGGCTCGGCCTTGCCGCCTTTCGGGCGTCCAAGGTGGCTCATCAAAACCAACGAAGCGCCATGCTCAAGCACGTATTTAATGGTAGGGAGCGCGGCTGTAATACGTGTATCATCACCAACTTTACCGTCTTTAATCGGAACATTAAAATCAACCCGCATTAAAACGCGTTTATCTGTTAAATCGAGATCTCTAACTGTCTTCTTGTTCATAATTTGCCCTTCCCCAAAAATGTACGTTAACCCGAAACGAGCCTCTAACTCGTAACGCAACCTGGTAAAATATCCAAACTAGCACCAGAATATGTCATTGCAGGCGAAACGAAGCAATCCGCCTTAAACCGACACGGTGCCATGTAAAACGGATACGAGATTTCGGCCAATTAGGCTAACCATCTGTAATTACGATTTTTGTTTTCAGCCTGGGCAGCAAAATTTCACTTCGGTACGGAGTTAAATTCACTTTCTCCAGAGAAAGTAATAT
>JAAYZI010000084.1 GCA_012514925.1 Deltaproteobacteria bacterium
AGGGGAAAAGTATTGATGGTTACCTTGATCTGCTTATTCAGAACAACATAAAGGCCCTTTGCGACGTGAGGAAGAATCCATTTAGCCGTAAATATGGCTTCTCAAAGCGGCAGCTCGAAAGCTGCCTAAAGAGTATTGGTATTACTTACTTTGGATTTCCAAGCCTCGGTATTGAATCAAATGAGCGGCGCGAGCTTGGAAATTTTGACGACTATCAGCGACTTTTTGACAGATATGAGGCTAACACTCTATTGAAGCAAAAAGATGCTCTTAATGATCTGATCGAAGTCTATAGAAATCATAGTCGAGTCGCCTTTACCTGCTTTGAAGCCGACCATCGCTGGTGCCACAGAAGTCGGGTGGCAAAAGCGCTGGAAAACCATCCTGGATATCATCAACCGGTAGTACACCTCTAAATGGCAAAGAAGAAAGTACTCATAACTGTTAAAACCTACCCAGTTGTTTCCATAAAGTATCGGGAACTCGTTTGCACAGCCGGATTCTTGGAAGATGGCTCTATGATCCGACTGTATCCTGTCCCTTTTAGGAAGCTCCCTTACGAAAAATGGTATCAGAAATTCGATTGGATTGAACTGGATATCGTAAGAAACACAACTGACTTCCGCCCTGAAAGCTACCGTCCCACGAACCCGATGGAAATCAAGATCGTGGACTCAATTCCAGCCCGAGGCCACTGGGAGGCTCGACGAAAGATCGTGCTTGGCAATGTCTACAACAACTTTGAAGTCCTGCTTACGGCCTGCAAAGATAAGCAAAAGAAAACTTCTCTCGCCGTATTTAAGCCCACTCAGATCAAAGACTTTACCTTTGAGCCGACAGAACGAGAGTGGAACGCCGACCAGAAAGCCGTCATGCAGCAGCTGAACCTTTTTGAAAAGGTCAAAGAGGGTCAGCAGCTGATCAAGAAGCTTCCTTACATCTTCCGCTACAAATTCACAGACATCACCGGCAAGGTCAGAGAAATTATGATCGAGGACTGGGAAGTTGGGGCACTTTTCTGGAAGATGGTCAAAAAATACAAAGGTAATGAAGCCCGTGCTATCGAGGATGTTAAGAAAAAATTCCTTGATGACCTGGCTAGGAAGAAGGACCTTTATTTCTTCGTAGGCACATCCCTGGAGTTTCAAGCCAAGAACGCCCCAAACCCGTTTTTGATTATTGGCGTGTTTTACCCCCCCGTTAAAAACCAACTAGAGCTGCCAGGCGTTTAAACCGGCTTTTCCCCAGACGGCACCAGTTCAGAGCATGGGTTGTCTCTTTTTGATCGAGCAATTGTGTGAGATTAGCATGGGCTTTGACTACTCGTCCCTCTCCTCCCACATAGATGATGTCGCAGGATTTTACTTTCTCTGGAGAAAGTAACAAGGTTAACACCTGGGCTTACTTTTAAATCAAATCCAAAATTTTCAAGTTTATTTCCGACCTACTAAGAACCTACTAAAACATCGTGGCAAGTTAGGTTTCCTACAAAGCGATGATGTGGACATACAAAATCCTGACACCTATGGCGATTAGCAGGAGACCACCAAGCGCTTCTAATCTGCGGCCACATATTAGTCCCAGTGACCTTCCAACTTGAACCCCGAACAATGAGAGCGCCCAGGTTGTCACTCCGATTACTACACTGGTGTACCAAATCTGCACCTTTAAAAAAGCTAGGCTTAACCCAACCGCTAATGCGTCGATACTAGTAGCAAGAGATAACATCAGCAGGGTCAGGCCGCGCGTTGGGTCCGCGCGAAAACACTCGCTCTGTGGCCTCCAACTGGACCTGAGCATGCGCCATCCTACAAAAGTAAGCAGTCCAAACGCCACCCAGTGATCGTATGCTTTTATCAACGGCGTCAGCTGTAAGCCCAACGACCAACCAAGCACCGGCATGCAAAACTGAAAAAAACCAAAATGGATAGAAACACGCCAAGCTCCGAAACGATCAATATCCTTCCACACCGTACCGATGCAGATCGCTACTGCAAAGGCATCCATTGAAAGTCCAATTGCAATCAGAAGAATCTCAAAGAAGCGCATCTTTAATACTTGCGACGCTTAACTGACACAGTTTTACAATCTCCGGAGATACGCCCGGAATCAACATCGATTAGTTTTATAAGCACACCGCCGGTGGGACGCTCCGGACACATGACCGTGTAATAACGCCGCTCCTTCGGTCCCTGGTAGTAAAAATTTATCATCGTCGTACCAACAGGGAGCAACACCGACTGACGCGCCTCTAGCACATAGCGCGAGCCCCTGGCGGACACTTCAATCGTGCTCCACTCCTTTCCTCCAAAATCGTTCTTAATCTTAATGCGTCCTGCAGGCACATGTTCGAAAGTATCACAACCGCACAGACCAAAAACGACCACACCCCAAAAGCAGCAACTCCAAAAGCAACTTATCAGAAACCTGCCGCGCATCCGGGACAAGCCGACCAAATCCGAAGTCGTGGAACGATTAATAAACAGCTGTTTAGTGAATTTCATAAAGCGCCCATGCTCCAATGGCTCTCACCAGCCCACCCAATAATAAGGAACCAAAATAAAAAACAACCTATCAGTGCTTGACAAGCATGCCTGAAACTAAGGATTCCAAACAACCCCATCGGAGGCAATAAGCACTTAATTTACAGGTAATTACAGCAAAAAGGGCCTCGTCAGCTTCAAACTATAAGGCTAATGTATCATAATTGTTGAATAAAAAAGTCTTTTTGATATTCTGTTTTAGGAAATTACGAGCCCTGCGGAGTGAACTTAAACCTAATTCTTTGCTGCGCACTTCTGTGTGCACGAAAATAAACGCCTAGGATTTAGCAAAAAATTTAATCATAGGTTTGATTTAAGGGTTCGTTGATGGTAGTTCAAAATTATCTGTGGTGTTAGCAATTATGCAGCGATTATGACTGCATAAATCGGCTAGGGCGGTGTTGAGTAACAAACAGTTTGAGTAGTGGGGGGATTGCGAGGTGCGAATTGCTATCTGTTCTTGGGAGAGTCTTCATTCTGTTCCTGTCGGCGGCATTGCCGCGCACGTTACGGAGTTGGCCGCAGCTTTAGAACGCAGAGGTCATGAGGTCCACTGCTTCGTAAGAATCGGGGAAGGCCAAAGTACCTACTCCGTCGTGGACGGCGTTCATTATCACCGCTGTCCGATCAATTTACATCCTGATTTCATCACCGAGATGAACAACATGTGCAACGCGTTCATGTGGTTCATGGGTGAAACCGAAGCGGTACAGTGCGCGCCCTTTGATATTATTCACGGGCACGACTGGATGTGCGCTAAAGCTGTGGTGCAAGCCAAAAACAACTGGCACCGGCCCTCGGTATTCACCCTGCACTCCACCGAGTACGGACGCTGCGGCAACCACAACCGTGATGGTCGCGCCGCGCGCGTACGCGCTTTCGAAGCGGAAGGCGCCTTTTGCGCAGATCGAGTTATCTGTGTTTCTGGTCCGCTTGCGGATGAGGTCAAATGGCAGTATCGCGTGCCGGACGAAAAGCTGCGTGTAGTGCACAACGGAGTTCACTGTCACCGCTATGATGGGCATATCGATCCGGCTATATGTCGGCGCACTTACGGTATCGGCCCTATGGATCCAACCGTGCTTTTTGTGGGCCGCTTAAGCATTCAAAAAGGACCTGACCTTTTAATGGAGGCAATCCCAGGCGCGCTTAGAATGCGCGGCGACGCAAAGTTCGTATTCGTCGGTGACGGGGATATGCGTTCCAGCCTGGAGCGCCGCGCTAACCAGCTGGGCGTTGCGCATGCCTGCCGCTTTCTGGGCAGTATGGATCCCAACGGGGATCTGATTAACATCTTTAAGAGTTGCGACTTGGTTTGCGTGCCGAGCCGTAACGAACCCTTCGGCATCGTGATCCTCGAGGCCTGGGCAGCCGGCAAGCCAGTGGTCGTAACCCACAACGGGGGACCGCGCGAATTCGTTTCACACGGCACTAACGGTTATTTGGTCTATGACAACCCCAGCTCAATCTGCTGGGGGATCTGTCAAGTGTTTGGAAACTTCGCGCACGCGCAGTGGATGGGCCAACAGGGGCGAGTAACGGCTGCGTATGGATTCAGTTGGGATCGTATTGCGGAGCAAACAGAGGGCATTTACCGGGAGCTTGTGCCTTAAGCGCTTATTTAAAGCGCGCCGCATTAGGCTCTTAGGGTCTCCTAGCGGGTCCAACTGGGATTGCATGAGGATTTTTTTGGGGGGAGCGTAACCGTCCACGCGGAGAATTGATCATGCAATTTTTGTTTTAAGCCTCTCGGCGGTGGCGCGGAGTTGGGGCAGAGTTGGAGCGTAGTCCTGAGCGACAAAATTTCACTTTCTCTGGAGAAAGTAATATTCATGCAAACGATTACCGGATACGGGGAGTTTGCTTATTTTCTGACCCCGCCTTCATCTGAAACATCGTCTAGACCCGAGGGTTGAGGATTTTCAGAAGTGGCGGTCCGGGAGAGGACATCCATTTCCGCCAGGCAGGCGTCAATCGAAGGGATATCCCGCCCGATGCGCTTTAGCCAATACTCGAGCTTTCGCGTGCTAAACAACATGCCGCGCTGTCTTGCCAATAGGCTAAAGAGCCCGGCCAACTCACCCTCATCAGGTGCGCCGATCTGAAAACCGCTGCCAGGTACTAGGCGACTGCGAACGTGCTCATCAAATCCAAATTCGTCGACTTCTTTAGAGCTAAAAAGACAAATTTTAGCCTTAGCCCTGCGGGCCGCTTCTACCAAATTAACAAACTCGCCTGACTGTCCGGACGAAATTTGCTCCAAGTAGAGGTGCGCATCATCCACTATAATCGCTTCTTCGCTGCGGAGCGCCGTACGCGAAATGCGCTCTGCGATCCAGCGCGAAAGCTGAACCCCCTCCACTCCTAAAACGCTGACTCCGCATGCGGCCAAAGCATCGCCTAACGCCACAGAGAAATGGGTCTTACCAGTACGGGGCCCGCCTGAAATAAAACAGATCGCAAAGCGGTTCTGCGTAAGCAGGGCTGAGACTTTTGCAAAGAGGTCCTTGACCCCGGAGTGCAGAAAAAACCCCTTCGAAGTGTAGACTAAACGACCGGACATATTAAGGCTCAGCTGAGACATAACTGTATCCGAGTTTTACTCAACAACCCGTAAAGGCATAGTCTTCAGGATCTACCAATTTAGTTCCGATGCGAGCTCCCAGCGCGCGGAACTTCCCCTCTAAATCTGCATAACCGCGCCGCAGATGATGCGCTTCATAAATGCGCGAAATTCCCTCAGCCGCTAGAGCTGCAATCACCAAAGCGGCCGCGCCGCGAATATCCATGGCCTCCACCGGAGCTCCGGTTAGCTTGGCCGGTCCACTGATGCAAGCAACCCGTTCTTTCACCTTAATCTGCGCGCCCATACGGCATAACTCTGCCACATAACCAAAACGACCCTCAAACACATTCTCTTCAACGCGGCTTTCCCCCCGAGCCACACTCAAGGCCGCCACTAGCAAGACTTGTATATCCGTAGCAAGCTCGGGGAATGGCCCAGTCGCCGCATGCACAGCGCGCAGTTCCCCAGTAGATCTTAATTCGAGCCAGTCTGGCCCCTGTTCCAAGTCTACCCCTATCTCTCCCAACACATCCAAAAATGCACCTAAGTCCGAAGGAAGGAAGCCGCTTACACGCACCTTTCCATCACTTGCCGCTGCCGCCAAGAGATAAGTCGCAGCCTCAATACGGTCTCCGATCATTCTAACTTTTGCGCCGTCCAAGCTCTCGCGCCCTTGCACCACGATCCGGGAGCTGCCCGCGCCCTCAATTTCAGAGCCCATCTGACAGAGCATTTTTGCCAATGCGGAAACCTCCGGCTCCCGCGCCGCACCCGTAATCACAGTCTCACCAGGGGTAAGCGCCGCCGCCATCATAATCTGGTGAGTGGCCCCGACCGAGGGAAAACGCAGATCAACTTTAGCCGCCTGTAAACCGCGCGGCGCGATGGCATACACGATCCCATGCTTCACTTGAATTTCAGCGCCCATGCGCGCTAGGCCTGCCAAATGTATGTCCACCGGACGGGCCCCGATGATATCGCCACCCGGAAGCGCAACTCTAGCTGCACGGCCCCTAGCCAGTAACGGACCCAATACCCAAAAAGAAGCACGCAACGCTTTTACTAAACTGTAGCTGGCTTCTGTAGCGTTAAGGCTTGGAACTCTAACTTTGATGCGGTCGCCTACCTGTTCCACCTGTGCGCCTAGGCTCTCCAAAAGGTGGGCAGTAATGCTCACATCCCGTAAGACAGGAACATTTTCAAACTCGCACTCTTCTGAAGTAAGTAAAGAGGCGATCATCATCGGCAAGACCGCGTTCTTGGCGCCACTTACACGCACTTCGCCGTTTAAAGGGACACCCCCACAAATCTCAATATACTCAGACATATTTCCCCACTGACGCTACAATCATCCCGCGCATAAGCCGCCAAAATAGAATACTAAATCTTTGTGCTATCAATAGTAAAGTGGTAATCGGTAAGCGCTCACGCATGGAATTGATTACATAAAATCTACAAACATTGAAGCTGAAGAAGAAAAAAGAAAAGAAAA
>JAAYZI010000085.1 GCA_012514925.1 Deltaproteobacteria bacterium
CAATGTCTGGGCTTTAAGTGGACCAGTTAAGTCCATAACTTCTCGTTACAACAACGGTTTCCTAAGACTTGCCAACTCTCCTGATTGCCCTTAAACGTATACAATCAGGGGTCTGCAAGTCAGCCCAAAGGAAGCGGTGCTGTAAATCTCATTGCGCATATTGCCCAAAGAGGTACTTCTGGACTTGTTCGCAGGGATGGGCCGCTTAATAGTTACAATTGAAAAGCCACTTTAAGAGCGCCGATGCAGCACGTCATTTCAAAACTCGCCTCTCTTCTTTCGCTTGAGCTTTATCACATGTCGCTTTGGTCATGGACGGCAGCGCTAGCCTTAACAACCTTACTCTTCCTGCTGCTTAGATTTGCGCAAAGCGCATTTGCCAAAAAGTTTAAGAAAAAAACTGCCGCCTCCCCATATACTGCGGCGCAAATAGCAGGCAGCATAGTCGAAGGCACCAGCACCCTTTCCATAGCCGCGCTTTCGCTTTGGATTGGCATGTTAACTTTGAAATTTCCTGAGCCTGTGCACAGCATCGCCCGAGAAGCGGTGCTGCTGGTGCTTTTTGTGCAAAGCGGTTTATGGGCCTCTATTTTGGTGTCATTTTTTTGGGAAAGCTATTTCAAGGGACCAACAGCTGAGGACAGCGCCGAGCGCCGCTCTCTGATGCACCTAGTCGCGCTGATCACCAAAATTACGATCTGGGTGCTAATCACCCTACTGATTCTGAGTAATTTGGGTATAAATGTTTCTGCGCTGCTTACCGGTTTAGGAATCGGCGGCGTCGCAGTGGCGTTTGCTCTGCAACGCGTACTGGGAGATTTTTTGGCGTATGTCTCGATTGTGCTTGATCGCACTTTCGAGGTGGGTGATTTTATAGTCGTCGGATCTTTTAAGGGTAACGTTGAAAAAATTGGAGTGCGCTCCACCCAGGTGCGCAGCCTAAGCGGTGAGCGTCTAATTTTTCCAAATGCTGACCTACTAAGTTCTCGCATTCAGAACTTTAAGACTTTAAGTGAACGGCGAGTGGTTTTTACGCTAAGAATCGCCCACGAAACCCCCTACCAAGATCTCCAACGTATTCCAGGGATCTTACGAGAAATTATCTCTGCGCAGCCTGCGACGCGGTTCGACCGCTCCCATTTTGTAACATTTGGGGAATCTGCATTTTTGTTTGAAACGGTGTATTTTGTATTGAATCCTGATTACAACTTCTACATGGAAATTCAACAGGCCATCAACCTGGCAATCTGCAAGCGCTTCGAAGAGGCCGGTATCATGATCGCTTACCCCACCCAGACGGTTTATTTAAATCAATCTACGCAAATACAGGGTGATCCCGCGGATTGTTGAAACGCGCCAGATTTTCTGGCCTCACCTTTTTTCTTCAAGAGCTGCGGCTATGAGGCAGGAAAACAGGCAGCGGAACTTCACTTTGGCGATCAATACCACGACCACGCAAGAGCAACGTTAGACACACATTGTTGCCTCGGCAGGGAGGTTCTTCAGTAACATGAATACATGGGGAGCAGGGGATTTTTTTGTAGTAGACCTCCTCAGAGACCTCGTCAAAAGGCTTTAGTCGTGTCTGTGGATCTGTGGGACCCCAAAAGGATACGCAATGTACGCCCAATATTCTTGCAAAGTGCAGCAGACCCGAATCAATTGTCCAAAATTCATCAGCCTGCGCAATCACACGCAGCGATTCCTGAAGAGGGAACTTCCCACAGTGGTTCTCGGTATGGATCTCCGGCGAAATAGCTTTAAGCTCCATCTCCAATCGGCGGCTAAGGTCTAAATCTTGATGGGTGCCCACAAAGATAAACTCAGGATACGGACCGGTCGTGAAGCGTCTCTGGAAAAAAGCGCGCCATTGGTCAACTGACAACATGCGCTCACGGCCGAGTTCGGAACAAGCTGGAGCCAATACGATTCGCCGCGATGACGAGGCCGCGCAAGCCGCGGGCAGCGAGAGCTGTTTTTTTAAATGCTCACGGCAGATGGAGTGATTAGCCGGTAATGCACCGAACAAACGGACAGTTTGTTCATAAAAGTTAAAGCTCCCTGAAAAGCGGTTAAAAAAAACTAGGTGGGTATAAAGTCCCTTCCTCCAAAACATACTCTCGAGATAAAAACCAATGCGATTGCGTGCCAACGTGAGTAAAGTAAAGACCCCGCTTAGTCGGCTGTAAACCTCAAAATCAATGCAGGTGTCTGTGCCGATAGTTTTGAGGAGGCAATACCCCGCCGATGCGAACAAAGACATAAATGAGTGATCGCGAAGCACGAGTATTTCATCAAACACTCCGATTGTTTCCGCGAATGGCTTAAGCGCCGTGGTGGTAAGTAAGCGCAGCTTGATCTCTGGATATTTGCGCCGCAATGCCAAGAGTCCGGGATAAGCAATCACCAAACTGCCGCCACCTTGCAGCTTAATGAATAGAAGCGACTTTCTCAGATCAAGAGTGTGATCGCGGCGCAGCAGTATCCCTAACAGAATCACCACCGGCCGGAGCATGGCAATCAGCAAGCCTCCGACATAGTAGTCCATCCATTTTTTCAGCTTAAGCTTCATGACGACCTTGCGGTGATAAACACAAAAGCAGTCCCAACTCTCCCAAATTGAAATACAACGGCAACGCTGGCACCCACTCGAGGATCCGTCGCCCCTCCTTGATACCGAACTTATGCAGAATGTGCGCAGCAACAATCACCAAAGAAAGCTTCTTTACGGGGGAAAAAGATTGCTTCAGTTGAAAATCATAGCGACCGCAAAATTCTACCAAACCAGGCAAGGACCAATGAAAACGGTGGTCAGGAAGACGATGCGGCCATAAGCGCCCCAAGAGACGATCACTGAAGCTTTGAGCCTGTGGGGCGACAATGAGCAACTGTGCCTCTGGTGCTGACGAATTTTTGATCCACTGCATAAATTTATCTGGGGAGGGCAAATGTTCAAAAGCGTCCTGAAATAACCAAAGATCAACCGTGTGAGAGAGTTTGTCAGGCAATTGCGCGGCGTTGAAAACCCTTTCAGGAGTCGCTCCCAATGAGACTGCATGCTCGATATTAGCGGAAACAGCTTCAATGCCAAAGGCAAGGCGTGATATCTTCGAGAGTTCAGCCAAACAAAACCCACCGCCAAATCCCACTTCGCAAACACATAGCTGCGATACATCCACGGCTAGAACTTGGAGCCATCTGCGAAGCGTCGCCACTTTTAAGGCGCCGATACCCGCATTAAAATGTCGTCGTGCCGCCGGATATTCTTCGGAATAGCAAAAATCCGCTTGGGCGAAATCGCGGTCCCAAAAAGATCCGCAAACTGTACATACTAATCTATACCCCCGCCGCTTAAGTGGAGCGCTATGCCCGCACAGGGGTGGGGGCAGCGGATCGGGCACCATCAGGCTACTGTGGCAAGCACTGCCATCTTTGTTATTGGATACCATTGGGTTCTCTGATTAAAAACATGCCTGATTCATTTCATCACCAAAAACTACTAGAGCAGCATCTTCCATGAACCTAGTGCCTATCGAGCTTTGCACCGTAATGTGTTTAATCCTGCGGCGATGCCAATTATACTGTGAAGAGATTGGAATTAAGTGACTGGTCGGCCCTTTATTTTCGGGAACGACGGCGCGATAAACTCCCTCTTCCTGTCTGTCTGAGGAGTAACTAACGCGATAATTCACCGGCTGGCTAGTGCTGCGCAGTTTAAGAAAAAACCAAACCCTGGCGCCCTGCGCCTTTGCCATCAACTTCTTCTTCTTTTTTAGCGGCAAGTCTAATTTTGGGCCTTCGATCTCAGCCTTATTCCAAGTTTGAATATTCACTAGTTCTCGTTGCTCAGCCTCAGCCTTCTTAGCCAATACGTAAGGTAGCTTATTTAAAATGTAGCCTCTGGGCGCTAGGGCGTCCTTTAGGGACGCAGCTTGATCCACTGCAGGTTTTATCCTATGGGTGCGTCGCGCCCAGACTTCCAATCCATTCACATGACCGTACGGTCTAAAATTACGATAAATACAATTGGCCAGCCGTCCATGCCTAACCGTGTTAGGAATCCCATCTAGAGTGTCAAAAGGAATTCGGGGCCAGTGCTGAAACACAACAAGCGGCACATGGAGGCTACGCAAATGGCGTATCTGCTCACGCTCCAAATAATCTGAAACCAGGCAGATTGGAATTTGATTAAAATAAGAAGGAACCCGCCGCTGCAAGTAGTAATAGAGCATGGGGGTATTGGAAAAATCAAAAAATGTGTCGGAAGCGTTAAACTTACTATCCATAAGGTCTTGCAGTCCGCTATAAGTTTTCTGCGCAAAGTCATGGTCAGGCTGTATTCTTATAACTGGAGAATCCTGATGCTGTGGAAAGTTAAAGGTATCAACATGCGCAAGGACCCTATTAATCAGTGGGGTGGAA
>JAAYZI010000086.1 GCA_012514925.1 Deltaproteobacteria bacterium
GCCCCTTCCGCAAATCGCAGCTGCACGTTCTCCATTTCAAAAAGTTGCTTGTACTGTTTAGTTAGAGAGTTCTTAGGCTCGACTAGGATCTTAACTAGGGATTCCTCATCCAAATCGTTAAGTGTCGCGATCAGAGGCAAGCGTCCGATAAACTCAGGAATCAACCCAAACTTTAAAAGGTCTTCCGGCTCTACCTGCCCCAACAGCTCAGCACGCTCCTCAGTCTTGCTTTTACCGTCCTGACCGCCACGCTTTACGCCAAAGCCTAGCTTTTTCTGGCCTATGCGCTGCCGTACAATATCCTCCAGACCCACAAAAGCGCCGCCACATATAAACAACACATTGGTCGTATTAACCTGTAAGAACTCCTGCTGCGGATGCTTGCGTCCACCCTTTGGCGGTACGCTCGCAATTGTGCCTTCTAACATTTTTAGAAGCGCCTGCTGCACGCCCTCACCCGACACGTCGCGCGTAATGGAAGGGCTCTCGCTCTTTCTTGCAACTTTATCAATTTCGTCGATATACACTATCCCCCGCTGGGCCCTCTCAACATCATAATCAGCATCCTGCAGCAGGTTCAGAATGATATTTTCCACATCCTCACCAACGTAACCAGCTTCAGTGAGAGTAGTTGCATCGGTAATCGTAAACGGAACTTGCAAAATTCTAGCAAGAGTCTGGGCCAATAAAGTTTTACCAGTACCGGTAGGACCAATTAGCAGGATGTTAGATTTGGAGATCTCAACATCATCTTTGGATGCTTTACGCTCGATCCTTCGATAATGATTGTGAACCGCCACTGAGAGAACGCGCTTGGCGTAATCTTGGCCGATCACATACTGGTCAAGAAACGCCTTAATCTCCTTGGGGCGCGGCACCCCAGACTGAGACATCGATCTCTCTTCCTGATCGACCTCTTCGGCTATAATGTCGTTGCATAAATCGATACACTCATCACAGATAAACACCGAAGGCCCAGCAATCAGCTTACGCACTTCTTCTTGTGTACGATTACAAAAAGAGCACACCAACGTGCCAGCTCCCCTCTCTATTTTCTTACTCACCATCAGTCCTCTTCGCCACGAACCTTTTCGCCATTGGCACTCACTCAGTTTACTCTGCCCCGCGCCCTTAGGCAAAAGCTCTTAATTCTTGCCCGATTTTTCCTCCAACTCCCTGATATTATGCTCATATACCTCATCTATCAGTCCGTACTGTTTACCCTCTGCCGCCGTCATAAAATAATCGCGATCACTGTCTTTTTCTATCTGCTCTATGCTCTTTCCGGTATGCCGACCCAAAATCACATTTAACTCTTCCTTTACTCTCTGCATTTCCCTCGCATGAATCGCCACATCCGAAGCCTGCCCTCTAAACCCACCTATAGGCTGATGAATCATGATACGCGCGTGGGGTAGCGCCGAACGTTTTCCTGCGGCCCCTCCTGCCAAAAGCACGGCCCCCATACTAGCAGCTTGGCCTATACAAACCGTACAAATCTCCGGCCTGACGTACTGCATTGTATCGTAAATCGCCAAACCAGCAGTAATCTCACCACCGGGCGAGTTAATGTACAAGTAGATATCTTTCTCAGGGTCTTCGCTTTCCAGATAGAGTAACTGCGCAGTAATCAGATTAGCGACAACGCTATCTACTTCTGTCCCTAAAAAGATAATCCGCTCTTTTAACAGCCTGGAGTAAATATCGTAGGAACGTTCGCCCCTACCTGTTTGTTCCACAACATACGGTATGTAATTCATATCAGCGTACAATCCTCAATAAAAAATCACTAAACCTTAAGTAACACGCCCACCACAGTGGGCTAGTGATGCATCCAGTGAATTGTTTCACGCCTGCAGCATTTACAGATTTAGCATCTTGGCGCGACACTAGCTATAACTTGTATAAGTTAGGGTTTTATCATGCAGGCAGTGTTCTGACTTGTCACAAATAACTACTGGTTTTTACTGTGGAAATTTAGTCATCACTTGGATTCTGGTCAGATGCCTCCACGGGCGGCTCGACATACTCGATTGTGGTTCGATTCAGCAGGAAATCCAACACCTTGTTTCTGGTAACCTCTAAAACTGTGTCCGACCTTTTCTCTTTACCAAGCAGGTATTTCTTCACGCTTTCTATATCAAGCCCCGAGTATCCTGCCATTCTAGACGCATAGTCATTAAGATCTTCCTCAGAGGCCTGCAGATCTTCATTTGAACCAATGGTATCCACAATTATGGAGATCTTAATCCGTTTCTCCGCGACTGGATTGAGCTTCTCTCTAAAAACATCAACCGGCACTCTGGAAACATCGTGCTTAGTCGGATCTAACAGGCCTTCCTTAATCAAAATCATGCGGATCTCCTCATCCAACAGCACCTGAGGCACCATAAAAGGGTTGTCAGTTAACAGCTGCTCCAAAACCTTTTCCCTTGCGACCTCGTTAGCAAGGCGCTCCTGTTCCTGCTCTAAACGTTTGCGTATATCCAATTTAAGTTCCAAAACCGTCTGCACCTCGCCTTGCACGTCCTTCGCAAATTCATCGTTAAGTTCGGGGAG
This sequence comes from Deltaproteobacteria bacterium, assembly GCA_012514925.1. Taxonomy (GTDB): domain Bacteria; phylum Bdellovibrionota_C; class UBA2361; order UBA2361; family JAAYZI01; genus JAAYZI01. The sequence goes on from JAAYZI010000086.1 coordinate 2,560, forward strand.
AATCTTCTCTGAGATGCCCTTTAGCTCCACATTGTAGACGGCTTGTTTACCGCGATACTTGGGGCTTACGTGGTCTCCCTGCATAACAACCGTAATTTCCCGGCTAGAGCCAACTTCCATGCCAAGCAGACCCTGCTCGACTTCTTCCGGCAACTGCCCCTCTCCCAGGCCGATAGCCACCTGCTCAGGGCGGGCTGGGCTCTCACCCTCCACTACCACCTGCACCAGCGCGTCAATCACATCCCCGCTCTGGACTTGAGAGCGGCCTTCAACCTTGACGACGTTGGCCCTGGACTTACGCACCTCCTGCAGAACTTCATCAACCTGGGCGTCTAATACTTCGTGTTTAGGTACCTGTACCTCAAATTTCTCATATCCCTTAATCTGAGGAGACGGAAAAATTGACAAGATAGCGCTAAAGGTTACGTCTGCGCCGGGCTCAAACGACAGATCCTCGATCTTCGGCATCCCGACAACCTCTAGCTTATGCTCACTAATAAGCTCTTGCACGCTCCTATTCACCAGCTTGTTAACCACATCATGCCTCACCCGCTCTCCATACATTTTCTCGACTATATGGCGCGGAACCTTGCCGACGCGAAACCCTTTTACTACGGCTTTCCTGGCCACCTTGGTCAGCTCCTCTCCTACCTCTCCATTAACCTCCCCCGCCGGAATGGAAATTTTGGCGCGTTTGGTGACTTCGTTAAGATCTTCCACGGATGACTGCACGCCCATATTAAAATACCCCTTGAAAAACAGATGAAATTCAGCCAGAAAAGATAGCACGAAGAGCAATATAATGTACAATACCTAGCTATGGCTCTTAGGAGTGAATTCTAGCGCGGAAGTGGTGGAACTGGCAGACACGCCAGATTTAGGTTCTGGTGCCGAAAGGCTTGGGGGTTCAAGTCCCCCCTTCCGCATTTACGGTCTAAAGTGGGGGGCATGTCCCTTTAGGTCGCTCCTTTACCTCAATGGTGCTGGCCATGGTGATGCGACCTTGGGGCGTGTCCCTTTAGGTCGCTCCTTTACCTCAATGGTGCTGGCCATGGTGATGCGACCTTGGGGCGTGTCCCTTTAGGTCGCTCCTTTACCTCAATGGTGCTGGCCACGGTGATGCGACCTTGGGGCATGTCCCTTTAGGTCGCTCCTTTCACTCCTTTACCAGCTCCGTTCCCGGATCATTTCAAATTTCTTCTTGTAGATCTCCTTGATGTCCGGGTCATTTTCACGCGCATATGAATCTGAAATTATTTTAAGCGCGCCCGCATCATTGGTTTGGATGGACTGCACAGATGCTTTTCTAACTCCTTTGTCGGGATGAAGCAGTAACGCCAGTTTGCGGCCTAACGAGATCTGATGAGGATACCTCTCCAACATCAGCCTCACCACCACAGCATTGTCAGTGTCTAACAGGATTTCGATCAAATCACGATTATCGGCTCTACGATCCAACTCACTGAAAGTCGCCTCAATCTGGCTCGGATCCACAACATCTAAAAACGCCAATACCCCAACCAAACGCGCGTATTTCGCGCGATCTTTCCAACGGCGCTGAAACACCCATTTAATCACCGCGGCGCTAGGCTCAATTCTTGGACTCTTGCCAGCCAAAATGTCAAAGGCCTCAAGCGCAGTATCCGCAGGGACTCCCTGAGCCAATATGGCTAATAAGATACGTTCGGCATCGACATCGTACCAACGCCCGAAAGCCCGCACATCTTCCACACTAAGCGCGGAACCGGCGGCATTAATCAACGCATTTACAACCTCTGTCGGAAGTTCTGACTTGTCTCTTACCATTTTCAAATATGTGGCCCGTAACGGCGGCAAGAGTTCTCGTTGCAGCGCGAGGTTGGCAATCGCACGTGTATTAATGTCTCCACGCCCCGCTAAAACCCGCAACAACCATTGAATGTCTTTGTCGGTTAGTTTGTCGCGATTTTGGACAATATCGTCTCCGAAGATGATAGCAAGCCGATAGTGAGCAAGTATCAAAGCAAGAGCGCTATACTCCGAGGCGTTCTCAACACCCAAGGCGTCCCCTATTAATTGCGCCAAAACTGGTTGATATTCCTCAATATTTCCGGAGTCCAGGGCCAATGCTGCGGTTAAGCGTAAAACTAATTCAGGTTCTGAACGGTAAGCTTGGCGCAAAAATGCGGCACGTTCTTGCATCGGCAAGCTAGAATCCAAGGTCATCAAGATCGCTTCATATGCCGGGCCTTCACTACCGGGACTGATTCTTCTAAGCCAGGGCCGCACCTGTTCCACTGAACGCATGGCGCCCATGCGACGAACTCTTTCCATTAAAGCCTTCTCGACTTCACGTCGACCTTGGTCGCTCTTTGCCTCTTTTAAACTTTTGATAAGAAGGTGGTGTGCGACGGGGTCATCCGAATCACGCAGCTTATTCAACTCAGCCTCAAACCGGCTTTTGCCCAACTTCTCTTCCAAAACTAAACTCCTCCCACCGACCTCCGTAACGGACGTACCATCCCCCAAGCGCGCAACCTCATCAACCTTTGAGCCGAAGGGGTCTCCTCGTTTGTACCAAGAAACAGCCTGCCCGACTAATAACAGGACAATCGCAACACAAATCATAAATAACAGCGCTCTGACCCGACGCGAGAACACACCTGGCTGTAAAGTCGGGGCCGGAGTCGCGCTTTTAACCACCATCCCGGACGGCATTAAGGCCGGCACCTGGCCTAATCTCCCAGTACCGTGAGACTCGACCCGTCCTGTAGGTGCTGCCACCAAGGACGCGGATCTCTCTCCTTTTACCATCGGAACCTGCTCTTGAGAAAATGTCCTCTGACGAATATCGGAAATTGCTTTTAAGATTGCACCAGCATTGGGGTACCGATTCTGAGGCTGAGGGTCCAAACAAGTGAACACTACTTCCTGCGCCCAGATCGGCGGAACGATACCCAAAGCGGTAAAGGGACGAACGTCTGCTAGATCAAAGCCAGACATCATCAGCTCAGCTCCTTGCCCGTACGGGAAGCTGCGCGTAAACAGATAGTATGCCAAAACCCCTAGGGCAAAAACGTCAGTGGCCTTCTCTATCCCCCCGCCCGACCTCTGTTCCGGCGCTATAAAAGGGATCGTCTCCAATGGTGGTAGCGCCGCCGTCGCCAAGGCCTCACTATCAAAAGACCCCATTAACCCGATCAAAGACAGGTCTCCCAGGCGATCTACCCAGAAAGACGAACCACACAGGTCGCCACATACAGTGCCATTGGCATGAAGTCTTTCGACACTGCGCAAACAGGAGATAAACCGCCGCTCCGCTTCCGTTGCTTCGATATTTCCGGAAACTACCGAGAAACCATCCAAAGGCTGCAACAACGAAAAGGCCACCCCTTCGGCGTCCACTCCGTAGGCGATCATATTAACTAGGGGAGGATCAATCTCATCAATTCCCTGCATGCGGGCCAAGAATCGTCTCACAGCCTCAGAATTAGGCGCCAACGGATGTTTCATTAACCACAAAGCAATTGGAACTCCCCGTGACTTATCAGTGGCAGCATAGACATCTGCTGTGCGCGTGCCTACTATATGAGCTTCGACCGTAAAGTAATCGCTTATAACTCCAGCGGTATGCATGGGCTGTTCCTGACCGCCACTCATTTTCTCAGCTCTAACCTATTTTCAAAAATTCCACTTAGTACACAATAATTATACGGCATGCTACGGTACTCACAATAGAGATTAAATAGCCCACACACCTGCCGGCTCCAGCGCTATAGTAGGCTCTAACTCTTCCACGGTGACCAAATTAACGGGAACGTTGCAAGCGCGCAGAAAGGTAGAAACCTTGCGACGTATACCCGAAGCGCACAGTACCGAAAATGGAGGGGCACCTTTGGATTGCAAAACATCCAAAACTTCCGTTAAACCACTCTTAATCAACTCAAAATTTTCGGGAGAAAGCGCTAAAGCTCCAGATTCATCAATACTGACCTTCTGCAAATGAGCCTGCACTTGGTCGGAAAGCGTAATAGCCCTCAACGTCCCCCGCTCAGAGAGCAGTTTACCTACAATCTGACGGCGACGCTCCAAGCGAATATAAGAAACAATATCCTGCAGATCGAAATCGTTCTCCCGCACCATGGATGAACCATAGTTTGAACAGTATGAAGCCAGAGATTCTATTACTTGACGTAAATCCCTGATGGTCACCTTCTCACGCACGAGTTCTTGTAAAACTTCGGTCAAACGCGAGGTGTTAATAAAGTCGCCATTCCACGCCTCTGAGATCAACCCAGGGTATTTTTTCTCTATTTCTTTAAGTGCCGTGTGCACATCAGTGATGCCTAACACCTCCTCTGGTCGACGCTGCAGCTCGGCCGCAGCTCTTAAAAACAAGTATTCGACCACATCGAAGCAGCGTATCTCGGCCGCGTCAATTATTCTACGCGCTGCAGTGCTGGCTTCCGTCCAAAAAACCATACTATGGTCAATCGGATGCTTGACCGCCTCTAATACAATCAAACTCATCATATCGGCTTGATTGGGGTTAAGTTCCACCAAAAGACTATCGAGGCGCACCTGTCCACGATCCAAGCAGCAATCTCCAACTGTAATCGAATAACAAGCGGCAGGAAGCCGCACATCACACACAACCCCAAATGGAGGCAGCCCTAACCCAACGGCAGTGTGGAAGTCCGACCCCAGCGTATGCCACCAATCCCGATAGTACGCAGCGTTATTTTGAAACAGTCGGAATAAAACCCTCTCATCCAACGCAAACTGTACGGCTTTATCCCCTGCCAGTAGCTGCTGAGAACCCTCAAAACCGATAAGTGCAACTGATTCAGCGGCACTTTCATGATGCCGCACCCGGGTTCCACTATAGCGACGCCATAACACATAAGCACCGCCCAAAAAAAGAACCGACACCGCCAAAAAAGGCGCCGCAGGCAGCCCCGGAAGAAGGGCAATCACGATCACAATGATTCCCGACAAGAACAATGCAACTGGATTTCCGAACAGCTGCACCCCTAAGTCGGAACTGAGAGTGGCGTGCTCTCCTGATGAAACCCGAGTCACAATCATTCCTGCGCAAATAGAGATCAAAATCGCGGGTATTTGAGCTACCAACCCATCTCCAACTGTCAGTACCGTATAGGTGCGAATCGCCTCGCTGAAAGGCATTCCCAACTTAATACCTTGATATAGTCCGCCTATAATATTTGTAAGAATAATGAATACACCTGCGATCGCGTCTCCCTGCACGAACTTCATGGCACCGTCCATAGAACCGTATAGCTGGGACTCTTTCCGTAGATCGTCTCGCTTACGACGCGCTTCTTCAGGCGTGATTAATCCGGAACGCAAATCCGAATCAATCGCCATCTGTTTACCCGGCAAAGCATCCAGGGCGAAGCGAGCCGCAACCTCCGAAACCCGGCTGGATCCTCTGGCGATGACGATGAAGTTAACTAGGGTGATAATTGTAAAAATAACAACCCCGACTGCTACTTCACCGCCGACTAAAAATTCGCCAAATGATCGGATCACCTCTCCGGCATCAGCTTGCAGCAGAATCAAGCGGGTCGAAGCAACATTAAGACCCAAGCGCAATAAAGTAGTAAGCAACAAGAGAGAGGGAAAAACCAATAACGCCAGGGCATCAGGCATGTACAAGCCGACTAGCAGTAGTAACAATGAGAAAGAGATGTTAAACGCCAAGAGCAGATCAAGCACAGCCGTAGGCAGTGGGATCAAAAGCATCACAGCAATCGCCACAACAAACAACGCTAAGACGCTGTCCCAACCTCGTGCTATCACCGGCCGCATAGATTAGCCGCCCCTTTCAGCAGTTCGTCGAAACTGTTAGTCATCCCCGAACCTACCCTCTTCTACGAAAAACACCACTAAAAACTTTAAGGGAGCGAGCTCAACTCATCTTTTCCTACTTCGTGAGAAAAGACTGTTAGAAGCCTTTTTTAATCTGGATCCCGAAGCCAATCAGCAGAATCAGAATAAACCCCAGAAAAACTAGCGCTACGGGACCGGTTGCCTCTAATTCCAATTTTCGAATTTTTGCATCAATTTTAGTTTCGCGCTGAGAGGAGACGGCATTGGCTAATTCCTGCAATTGCTTGCTTATTTCACCACCATGCTTCGCTACCTGAGCCAACGCCACAAATGCATGCTTAAGTTCCGCGTTCCCCGAGCGGTTACCAACTTCAGTTAAAGCCTCCTCCAAAGACACGCCCGACTTGACATGATACTGCGCATGTCGAATCAACTCGGTCACGACATTATGGCTGTCACGCTCATCCGCCATTGCGATCACACGCTGCAAACAAGGCCCGATATCTAAGGAGCTGCTTACGCCAATCGCAATTTGTTCAATCACCAAAGGCAAGAAAAATAAGATGTCATCAGCCCGACGCGCAATACGCCGATTCAAAATCGAGCGCGGCGCCTGTAAGCCCATCGCCAAACCGAGCGGAATTCCAAGCAAGCCAAGTTGGGGACCCATCGACCAAAACAGCGTGACTGACACAAGCGGCGTAAGCACCGCCGGCATCAGAATTCGCAGCCGATTGAACTCACGCTGATCCCGCGCAGTGAAAATCCCAGCCTGATAATAAAGGTCGTCCAATGTCAACTTAACTTTTTGATTCTGGAGCGACTTGTTTTGAATTTGTTTTAATCGTTCGTACTCTACGCCGCTCGGATCAGATTTGAGGCGCTCTCTCATCTCCGCCACGCTGCCATAAGCCTCCAGGCCACCACCGCGCAGCCTTGAAAAAGTAGAGTCACGCCGCGACGCAAAGAAAAGGATATAAATCATCCCCAGCAGAGATACGCCAGCAACCAACCCAGCTATGATGATGATAGCAGTTCTGTCCACCTTAGACCCTGATTTTTGTTACCTGTCTTATCCAATAGAGACCCAGCAAGATCACAATAAATCCAAATTGCCAAACCTGCCAACCAATATCATCTTTAACTGAATCCATGATTGTTTCGGGAAAAACAAAGTAGAGATAGAGCTCCATTACAACCATTATCACCAAAATAAACCAAATCGATCCTCGCTGCATACCCACCGCAGAAATGGCGGCCTCCCGGAAAAACTGACGTTTGCGAACCTGTTTTGATAAACGCTCCAGTGTATCGGAGAGATTGCCGCCCACCCGTCTGCTTAACAGCAGGGCTTGTACAAACAGCTCAATCTCAGGGTGATAAATATCCTCGCCGAAGGCCCCAATCGATTTTTCTTCGGGAACGCCATAACGCAGGCGCTCCAACATCAAGTGCACCTCTGACTTAATCAGGGAACCCGGCTCAAGCTCTGTCGCGGCGGTTTCTAAGGCCTGAATCGGGTTCATACCGGTCTTTAACAAGCTTACCACCGACAGCAAAAAGGGAGAATAGTCTGTATCGAAAGCCTTGAAACGCCGGTCCATAAAACGATTAAGCAACCAACTCATAAAGAGAGGCCCGCTCAGAAGAGAAATTGCCGTCAAAATCTGATTAAACTTCAAGCTAACCAGATAACACATCACCAAACTGATCGTCACCTGACAGAGGCGGTAAACTGGTGGTGGCATTTTCCACTGGGCGTATTTTAGCCTTTTCTCCAGGGTCAATTCCGAGGTTTGGACCTTATCGACTTTAGCCTCTTCAGCGCTGCGATAAACATCTCGTACCGCCGAAGGATCCACCACGGATTTGCGATCCTGCCGCTGCGCCGCCACAATTCGCGACATTTGAGTCCTAGTGCTGCTGCGCTGGTCTAGACTCCGGCTGCTCGAAAGGGATCCCAGTAGCAGGCCCGTTAGGGCCAAACCCCCGAGAACTATGATCACAACCACAATAAGCACTGTGTCCATAAGCCCAACCGTTCACCGCAAAAACCAACTACTTTTAGACTACTTATTTGGGCAAAAACAAATTTCTCGGCCCGCCCGGGGATGGTCTGACTTCGTCCCGGACGAACCTGTGCCCCTTCCCGAAATTAAGCACCATCTCCAGCTTGAGTCGCGCCGGTTGCACGCGCGCCTGTCACCGTATTCAAAGCGACCTCCGGCGGAGAATCACCCAAGTAGATGCCGTCGCGCGACAAGACTTCGTCAAAACCGCTTGACCAAGAATCTACCCGCCAAACTGGCTGTTTCCCTGTTTTTATAAGGGTAAACATGGGCCGCACCTGAATAACCCCTTCAACAAAATGACCGACTTCAATAACTTCTCCCACGCGAGGCTTACCACTGCCCTTTTCCCTAAACAACCACACCACGACATCCACCGCCAACGCAATCTGCTGCCGGATAATATCAATCGAGACCGATTTCTGAGCCCTGCCTAACAGACTTTCAAGACGCACTAAGGTCTCCCGGGCATTACGAGCGTGAATCGTAGACATCCCAACATGCCCGGTCTGTGCTGATTCCAAAAAAGCTTCGGCCGAAAGAGGGGTGCGCATTTCTCCCAAAATCACACGGGTCGGGGTCATACGCAGAGTAGTCTTGATATGCTCCTGCAGGGTGACTTCTCCGATTCCCTCCAAATTCGCCATACGAGAAACTAGAGAGCGGAAAAATGGATGTTGTAAATTTAGTTCAGGGGTGTCTTCCACCGCCACAATCGACTCATCCGGACCAAATTGCGTAGCCAGACAACGCAGTAGGGTCGTCTTACCGGTGCCCGTCTCTCCGGCAATCATCATAGTCGCCAATCCTGACCTAGTCAGACTAGCCAGATAGTCAACAATCAAGGGGGGCGCCACCTGATAATTCACCAAACCTTCCAACGTGGCATCTACCACCCGTGGCACACGGATCGAAAGCAGTGGTCCGCGAGCACCGCACACAGACTCGTGCACTGCGCAAATTCGGATACCGTTGGGATAAGAAGCGTCGATTGTATGCTGCTGAGTCGAGAGGGATTTTCCCACCCGCATCAAAAGACGATCTATAAAAGCCGTGTAGGCCTGATGGGTCGGCCAGTGCAATCCCGTCAGTTCACTGTTCTTCCCACGCTGCAGCACCACTGTCTGATAGTCGTAGACATGGATATCCGTTACGTCACGGTTATCAATCAAAGGCTGCAAAACTCCCCAACCCAGCAAATCCTTTTGCAGGTGAATGATGATATTGGCGCGCTCGATATCGTCTAACGCTTCTTCTCGCCGCTTAAGGACTTTATCAACCGCTTTTACAATGCTTGATTCCTGAATGACACCGTATTTGTCTCCGTCACTATGCAAATTATAGGAGCTGCTTAATTCGCGACGGGCCTCACGTAAGAATGTGCTTCCAAGCGGCGAAAGCCCACCAGACCTAGCCGTCCCCCCTGACGTTTGCGCACTAAACGGACTAATAGAAGCGCTTGATCCTGATAAAGTGCCGCGTGACCCGGAGTCCCTGGTAGCCACAGCAGAGCTGGTCCCAGAGACCCTGGAGGGAACTAGCGCTCCGGTATCCACACTGGAGGAGGAGCCACCGCGAGTGGAAAATAGCCCAATCAACGATTCTTTGTTGTACCCTTTAGCCATTAGTACGTTAACCTCTACGAGCAAACCTGTTTACGAACAAAACAACAAACGCAACCTACTCTCCCCGCCCTTCGTCACAGCCCTTCATCACTGCCCTTTGTCACTGCCACGCCTTCTGTCCCGGCGATCATGATGAAAGCTAACACTAAATCACTCAGGAGCGGATGAATCCCCCTCGGCATTATTACGTCGAGGCCAGGGGATCAGACTACCGTCCGTACCAACCAGCCACTTCTCACCACCGATTACCACCGTGCCTTTAGTCGCCGGTATGTTCGGCTCCCCTTCCCGCCTGCGGTTTAGTAGATCGTCAACCGTAATGCTGCCGATGTCACTGTCTGACTTGCCACTATCACTATCCCCTCTCAGTGAGAGCACCAGCGAACCGGTGGTCTGAGCCAGCGCTATCTTACGCGCATCCCTTGCCGTTACCAGTAAAGTCACAGTGCTCGGCACCGGAGCATTTTGAGGAGTGTTGCTAGACACCATACGCTCAGCGGAGAGCACTTTGGCATTTTGAACAATGGTAGTTAATCCAGCTTTGCCGGCGATTTCCGACTGCCAATGCACATCCACTTTTGAACCCGCCATCGCCCAACCCTCTACGCTGGAAGTGGCGTTGGTTCGAATGGCTACCGCCCTAAAACCAACCGGGATACTAGCGCTGATGGCGGTGTTCGGCCGAACATTAGTAAGCTGTTCATGATGGAGAGGTTGCCCGGGAATTAACAGCGTGCGCGCATACTGACCGGCGATCTCTTCAAAATCTTTTACAATACGGGGATCAAGTCCGGCTTGATGACGGCTCTCCTTTTTAAACATGGCGGGCTCAAGCTTCACACCAGCGTTCACTTCACGCATGGGCACCAGCACATCAACCATCTGAACTTCCGGTTCCGGCTGAACCGCCACTGCTTTAACAGGTCCCGCCACCTCTGGTGCGCGGCTCAACAACCACACCGTCGACCCCCCTAGCACGACCAATAAAGCTAGGGAGAAAATCACCAAAACCAGCCTGACTCTATCCGAATGACCAACGGGCCTTCCGCCAAAATGCCTGGACA
>JAAYZI010000087.1 GCA_012514925.1 Deltaproteobacteria bacterium
GTTTAAATTATGCTCGGGTGGATTCTTTTCAAAAGCTAACGGAGGGCGGTCTCCAGGTGGGCTGGAGCGATTTAATTAAAGGCGGCAAACATGAGCTTAAGTGTGGCATGATTATAAATTGCGCGGGAGGATGGGTGCCGCAGATCGGGCGTATCCGTCCTGGAAATATGGCAGGGAGGCTTAAGCACAGACGCATGCTTTACGCTCTTTTCGACCGGCCTTGGGAGGCACCAGCGCGGTTTGTATTGGCACCAAAACGATGTTACTTGGTGGCGCCGTACTGTGGCGTAGTTTTTGTGGCGTTAATGCTTGAGGAAACTGCTGGACCCGTGGGGCCTGGCCCTGCGTCGGCACAGGACCTGGCCGATTTGCTGCGGATGCTCGCGCACGACATGCCAGAAGCAGGTTTAGAAGCCACGCGGTTGTATAGCGCATGGCAAGGAAGTGAAACTGTTTCAGTTGATGTGAGTACTCGGAAAGATCTGGTTTCGTCTGGTGCACGGTGCTGGTCTTATGAAAACGGGATGCTCAATCTTTTGGGAGGAGACTATGGCTCTGTGTCGTGGACGGTTTATCAGGGTTTAAAACAGGTTTATCGTTTAAGTGGGGTGAGGGATCGCATTGTGCCACTAAACGGGCGTCTGTTGCCTGGTGCTGGACTTTTCCAAGAGAGCGCCGTCGAATTCAGGCGAGCAGCTGCAGAAAATAAAGTTCCAGCGCAGGTGACTGAAAGGATTTTGGCTTGTCTTGGATCCAGGGCTCGTTTAATTTCCGGTTTCGATCAGGGCTGGCAGATTCTCCCCGGTAATCTGTTGCGGGGGGAAGTCGAGCTAGCATTTGAATTGGAACAAGCTGAGAGCCTGGAAGATGTGGTGCGTAGACGTTTGCAGGTCGCTTTTCTAGCTGATTATGACAGATCCGTTCTTGAAGGAGTGTTAAAGGTAGGGTCGCCACAGCGGCCGCACCTGAGTCTTAAGGATGCTAACTATCTGCGTGAGATTGACCTTTCGAAGGAAAAAACGACAGCTCTGTAACTGTTATGGCGGCTTCGGAGATGTTTGTGACTTAGTTTCTGCGGGACCCTGCCGTTATTTATTTCCGAATGTTTGTAAATGTTTCTTAGCTACCTAAGAGGTGTTAAAATTTAATTAAGAAGACTTTGAAATGTTTTCTTGGTTTTGTAGGTTTAGTATGGTTGAGAAGTTAGGAAAGATAGCGCTGTCTTTTCTGATCAGTAATTGGATTTATTCTGAGACGCTGCTCCTCTTCCCGCAGATAGAGCCTTTTACTCAGCGCGTTATTCAAGTTGCTAGAATTCCTACTCATGACGAATGGCCCCAAATAGCACGGGCAAAAAGCGCTAAGCAGTTGGGCACTGACATTAGTGATTACTTGACCGCTTCTTCTATGGCACCAGTGTTTGTGAAGGTTGGAGTGTTGGATCGAAAGGTGCAAAAATTGGTCAGTAAGCGGCAAGGATCAACTGTTGTAGCAGAGCAGAAAAATCAGCAGCCAGTCCGTCTTTTTCTTGCCGGAGAGGGAGTCTTTGTTGGAGCGGAAGGGAAAAAAGATCTGCTGGGTGGTTATCAGGAATTTAAATTCCGTATCCGGTAACCGTTTGCATGAGTATTATTTTCTCTGGAGAAAGTGAAATGAACTCCGCGCCGAAGTGAAATTTTACCGCCTAGGCTGAAAACGAAATTGTGTAACCAATTCCGTACGTGAACGGTTACTAAATTCCTATAAAGGGCGACCGTTGACCGGACGCCCGTTCTCTATTCTTTCTTGGTTTTAAATGTGTTTATCGACAGCGGCGATCAATTGATCTTTTGGAATAGCGCCCACAATCTGATCTACCACTTGGCCATCTTTAAAAAAGAGCAAATTTGGGATGCCACGCACATTATATTTGGCTGACGACTGAGGATTGTCATCTATATTAACTTTAACGACTTTCAATCTACCGCTGTAATCTGCGGCGATTTGTTCTAGCACCGGTCCAATACTTTTGCAGGGACCGCACCAAGGTGCCCAAAAGTCGACCAAGGTTGGCAGATTCGACTTAAGCACATCCGCATCGAAAGAAGCATCAGAGGAGTTCACAACATTTCCAGACATAACCTTTCTCCAACATAAGATATTGCTGTTTGGCTGGATCCAGATCATTCCAAACGGCCACTTCGTTCCAGAGCAACGCTTTGAGCCTACTTAAAGGATCCTAAACATCCTGATTATTAAATAGTTTAAGAGAGATGTAAACAGGCTGGTATCGGACTATGTGTAATCAATTCCACACGCAAACGGTTACGTTGAATCTTTTGATGACTTTTAACGTCCTAAGTTTAAGTAACTTGAAGTTGTGCTCCGCAGGAGCAGATCAAGCCAGGATAGAACAGCTGTTCAGACCATCTGAATTAGAAGGAGAGAGTATGAAAAAGACGCAAGATGCAGCTCTTCATGGGGACAAGATGGGAGAGGGAGGCATCACCTATACCGTTGATTCTTTTTCAAATGGGATAGCGTTTGGGCAACATAAATTGGAGCAAGGGCAGGACCCCAGAGAGGTTTATAGTCTGCGCTTGGCAGACGATGGAGAGATGATTCGGCTGCGCAGCCGCTATGCTCTTCATAAAGAGAAGCCGCTCTATGAATTGGAGAGACACTTGATGCGGCTTTCCCGTCAGGGGGTGTTGCGTTCGGCTATCATATATTTTGGCACCACCATGGATCCTTTTTTTCCTTTTGAGGGTAAGTTTGATGCCAGTATGAGGTTTCTGGAGCTGTTTCGGCGTTATACTCCTGGGATCTTGCATGTGCAGACTAGGTCCCCGCTAATCGTGCTTGCCCTGCCGGTGTTTAAGACTCTTGGCAAGCATGTGTCGATTACAATTGGTTTGGAGACAGCCCTGGAGGAATCCGTACAGCGTTATACTCCCGGATTACCGCGGGTGGAGGATCGGCTCAAAACTGCGACGGCTTTGCGCAAATTTGGGATTGAAGTGGCGCTTCAAGTAAGTCCGGTGTTGCCGTATGGAGATTGGCGTGGAGACGCTAAATCCTTTGCCAAACTACTGAACAAGCATGCAGATTATATTTTCGTCAGTTCCGACTTGAGTGCAAGGCAAGGATCCTCAAAGGGAACTGGGCGCGATGTGGCGCGCAGATTGGCGGCGGATCGTAAGTTTCATTGGCTCCGGCCGGATGCAAGCAAACCTTTACTCGCTGAATTAAAGCGCATAGCTCCACAAAAACTTGAAAGGCCGAAGCGGGAACAGTTTGAAGAACGGCAGATGAAGATTTTCGCAGCCTGACTCGGAAAACATCCGAGTCGCCCTCCCCCCGAAAACCTTTTTTGAAGGCATCAGGGGGCTGCGGGCTTTCGGATTTAAGACAGAGTGCTAGTAGTGATCGTTTCGTCTAGAGGGAGAGTCGTTATAATCTGAGCCACGCTGACTTTTTAATTCCTGCAGCTCACGTCTTTGGCGCTGTAGCTCCTCTTCCTGGAGCCTGATACGCTCGTCTTGCTCGTCAGCCCGTGCTTTGGCTTTGTCGGTTTCATTTCCGATTAGTCCGCCCGCAATCGCGCCGGAACCAGCTCCGATTGCAATACCTGCGCCGGTATGTCCGGTAGCGTGACCTATGATCGCTCCTAGTCCGGCTCCCATGGCACCGCCGGTAAGGGCTCCAGTCTCTCTGTCAGATAAGGGAGCGCCGCTGCATGCTGACATGGCCAACCCCGCGAGTATTAGAAGTAAAGAAGCGCAAAAAAAATGTCTCATAACCATTACCTCATTAAAAATCACAGCTCAAAGCAAACCATTCCGGCGACTAACCACGACTCAACCTATATTTTAACCTCACCTACAATAAAAGAAAAGTAGGATTGATCGAGGGTATAGTATTAAGTTGGGGGATCTAAATAATATGACAGACACTGTCCTGTTTAATCGAGGCCTTATGTGCGACAAGGCAAACATCAGGCCGTACCAGACTGGATGATCTTACGTTTTAGACGAAGAAATCATACATTGTCAGTACGGTCAAATCCAAAGTGCAGTACGGGGCGACATAATATGCACGAGAAAGTGGTTGTCCAGCTAAGAAAGACATGGACATGGTTTGCAGGCGGACTGATTCTGGCTGTTTACCTGGCGGTTATTATGGCCTTACCACGCGGTGCTTTCTATTCCCCAGATTCGGGTGGAAAATATCTGCAAATGCTCGGTTGTCATTTGGATGGGGGTGTACAGTGCGTCCCTGTTTATCCCGCCGCCGTGGCGGATCCCGATTTCCTTTTTTACGGCCATCAGGCCGAGGAGCCTACCGTTACAGTGATGTATCCATATTTGAGTGAAACTGGTGAGGCTCGAACCGGATGGACTCCGTGGTTTCCACTGTTGACGTGGCCGTTTTATCGCGTCTGGGGCGTAACTGGATTGCATCTCATACCGTGGATGGCAGGCCTGCTTTTGATTGTGCTGGCTGGTGTGGTCGCCGAGAGGTTATGTGCTGGTACTGGGCCATTCGCTGCGGTTGTGGTGGGGATCGGCACGCCTGTATTGTTTTACAGCATGTGCTTTTGGGAGCATACGCTGGCAGTAGCGTTGGCGCTTGCAGCGCTGCTTCCGTGGGTGAGTCCAGCCCAGAACACGTCGACGCCCGCCATTTGTCACAGACATTGGTTTGTGAGCGCGGCCTTGATGATTGCGGCTTGCGCGCTGCGCCGCGAGCTGATCTTCTTTCTAGGAGCTGGCATGTTGACTTTAGGGTGGTTGCACCCACAACGTCGACGCTATTTGCCAGTCATGCTGGCAATATTGTTGGCGCTTGGGGTAGGGGGAAGTCTCTTACTGTTTGTATATCCGGCTTCCCTCTGGTGGATTTTCCCCACTCCTTTGAGCGATATGCGTTGGTTGCGCTCCCTGCTTAGTGCTGATTTGTGGCAGCAGTTTCCTTCAAACATTATACGCGTGCTTGTGCTTAGCGATTTCGATACCCAATTTTCGAAACCCGTATTGAGTGTAGCTTTTTTAGGGTTGACTTTGTGCGTGTTAAGTCCGCTTTGCCCAATCCGTTGGCGTCGCACAATGGTGTTGCTTGGAGCTGCAATATTTAGTGTACCGGCAGCTGTAATGGCTTTTACCCCTGTGCGCTACCGTTATTTGAACAGTTTGTTGCTACCTGCGCCTTTCGCGTTACTGACATTACTACCCTCCGGCGTTGCAGCGTCCATAGCCCGTCGTCGGCTGGAATGCAGTATTATCCTCTTTTTGGCGGCTTTCTACATGATATTACCGGCAGCTGCCCCGGTGCATGGCGGTATTGAGTGGGGGAGTCGTTATGCTTTGATTGTGATCGTACTGTTGAATGTGCTTGGTGTGGTAAAAATCACTGAAACTATAATAGCCAAGCAAGGGCTTACAGATGGAGCTCGTTGGATGGTAACGCTTTTGGCTAGTTGGCTCTTCTTTCTAGGCATGGTCTCCGCCACGCGTGGCATTAATGAATTGCATCAGACGCGTCGGAACCTTTTGACATTGCAGAGTGAACTGGAACAAGGTGGTGATGCGGTCGTAACAGATTCGTTCTGGCTGGGTCTCTCTCTGGCGCCTTTTTATGCGCGGCACGAAGTTTATGTGCTTTCTACGGCGCATCCGCTGCAAGAATGGCTGATGAGAATTGGGGCCAAACGTTATCGTTTCACTTATGTAGGAAAGATTGCACCTGGAGAGTTTCCTGACCAAGAAGCGCCGCGATGGTTTAGCCAGGAGGTTCCTGCAGAAATAGGGATGCCGGTTACGCGTTTTCAACGCAGACCCCATAAAGGTAACCGGTAACCGTCCACGTGAATATTACTTTCTCTGGAGAAAGTGAAATTATCTCTGCGTTACCGCCCAGGCTGAAAACAAAATTGTGTGATCAATTCCACGCGTGAGCGGTTACTTATAAAGGTGTGTAAACGGATACAACTCGGATATTTCACTAGGTTAGGGGGCATGATTACCTTGTTTTAAATAAATTCTGCCCAGGAAATTTTCCACTCAAGCCCGGTCTTCCGATTGCCGTATTACTCATTTAGAAGTTGATGTAGCAGGTAGCTTAAGAAAGACGCCCTTTCCAAAACTACCAAGTAAATTAGTCAAGCCTCACTGCAAAAGTGTTTGTCAAAGGACTGGCAGGCGCAGGGAGGTTTGTAGTTCACGGAGGAATCGACTATGCCAATTACACTTGGTTCAAATATTGCGTCCTTACGGGCGCAGCGTTCTTTAGGTAAAAGTACTAATGCCCTCTCTGATGTTTACCAGAAATTAAGCTCTGGTCAGCGTATCAACAAGGCCAGCGATGATGCAGCAGGTCTCTCGATTGCAGACTCCTTAAAAGCTCAGCAGCGCATCGCCTCAGTTGCGATCCGAAATGCCAATGACGGTATTTCGTCAATCGCGATTGCGGATGCGGCTCTGGGAGAAATCGGAGACACACTCACTCGTATGGCGGAGTTGGCAGAGCAGGCCGCTAACGGTGTGTTTTCGGTCACGCAGCGGTCTGCCTTGGCTGACGAGTTTCAAGCTCTGGGATCTGAAATTGAGCGTATTGCGGTTACCACTAATTTTAACGGGGTGGTACTGCTTAGCGGAAACACCACCATGGTCTTGCAAGTTGGGTTTGACTCGGGCTCAACCTCCCAGATCTCCTATACTGGAGTGGCGGGGACCTTAAATGCTCTAGGATTGGCGGCAAATAATAAATCCGCGCTGACCTACTCCTTAAATGAGAGTACCCTTGAAGGTGGTCAATCTGCTTCGCGCCTTGCGCTGGATGCGGTTAATGCAGCTATTGGGTCTTTGGCTGCCACCCGTGGTGTTTTGGGCGCTGCGGAGTCGCGACTCGGTGTGGCGATCACTAACCTGACAGTAGCGAGGGAGAACTTCGCTGCTGCGGAGAGTCAGATCAGAGACACTGACGTTGCTCAACAGGCCGCCGAGTTGACCAGGTTGAACATCTTGCAGCAAGCCGGTTCGGCGGTGTTGGCGCAGGCCAATCAGCAGCCTTCCCTTGCGTTAACTCTCTTGCAGTAAGTTAAATGGAGCAAGGAGTGCTCCTTGCAGATCCGGCTTGATCCTTCAGCAAGGTCAGGCCGGATCCCGTTACTAAAGTCGGTGCTGCTTTGTTTGAGATATTTGTATGATTTTTAAGAATTCCTTTACCGACTCTTTTGTTTCCGGAGAGGCTTACTCTCAAATATTAAAATTTCCGATCTCGCTGCGTCTAGTATCTTGCTACTTTCTACTTAGGTTTTGGAGGGACGCCTAGTTATGGCTGAAGCTTGGCGTCTTTCCAAGACCATTTTTAATAAACTAGGGCAGGTGGGCGCGTGCTGCAAAAAAAGCAGGGCCATGCGAAAAAAGCGCTAAAGCTCGGGCGTTGAGCTGCCGTTATCCACATTAGGCAAGATTGGATGTGTGTGATGCAGTGATGGCAGCCAAAAACATACTTAAACGGCAATTCAGGCCGGATAAGGAAGCTTGAGCGGATTCCAGCTGTAAGGAGGCTGGGGTAATGCGCTGGCTTGGCTGTATCTTCACAAACCCGTTTTTAAATCACGCCAATTAAGCTCTTTCACTGCGGTGCCTCGGTGGCGCGGTGGAATTTAAGATCCAGGCCAAGGGATTGGTTTGGATTGCAGTTCACGGAGGAGTAAAATGGCAATAACATTAGGTTCGAATATTGCTTCGCTTCGAGCTCAACGCAGCTTGAATCATAGCACCATGTCCCTTAACAATATTTATCAGCAATTAAGTTCCGGTCAACGTATCAATAAAGCTAGTGATGACGCGGCCGGGCTCTCCATTGCTGACTCTTTAAAGGCGCAGCAGCGAGTTGCAAGCGTGGCCATTAGAAATGCCAATGACGGTATTTCAGGCATTGCGATTGCGGATGCGGCTCTGGGAGAAATTGGAAACACTCTTACCCGTATGGCGGAGCTGGCTGAGCAGTCTGCCAACGGCGTGTTTTCGGTGACACAACGTTCGGCTCTGCAGTCAGAGTTCTTGGCACTTGGCTCTGAAATTGAGCGTATTGCTGTCACTACCAATTTTAACGGAGTATCGCTGCTTAGCGGAAACAACACCATGGTCTTGCAGGTAGGGTTTAACTCGGCTTCAACTGCACAGATCTCATATACTGGAGTGGCGGGAACCCTAAATGCTTTAGGATTGGCAGCAACTAATAAATCCGCGCTGACCTACTCCTTAAATGAGGGTTCTCTTGAAGGTGGGCAATCCGCTTCGCGTCTTGCGTTGGATGCGGTTAATGCTGCGATTGGGTCTCTGGCTGCCACCCGTGGTGTTTTGGGTGCTGCGGAGTCGCGGCTTGGCGTGGCGATCAATAACCTGACAGTGGCGAGGGAGAACTTCGCTGCTGCGGAGAGCCAGATCAGAGACACCGACGTTGCTCAACAGGCCGCAGAGTTGACTCGCTTGGGCATTCTGCAGCAAGCCGGTTCGGCGGTGTTGGCGCAGGCTAATCAGCAGCCGGCCCTGGCACTCTCGTTGCTTGGATAATACGGCTGTATTGTACTGTAACAAGCCCCGTCTGTCCGTTGGGTTTTGGTAGCAAAACCGGCGGGCACGGGGCTAATTTTTTATCCTTCCTGCCAGATTAGGGCTAAACGGTAGGCAGATTTTTTTCATGATAATCGCACTGGTAACACAGTGTAATCACCTAATTTAATATTCACGTGAACGGATACCCCGGATATAGCTTTTAAAAAAACTCTGATTTTTCATTTTTCGCTCAAGTTTAGGGATGCGTCAGCCGTTATCCCTAATCAGGCAGGGTTGGGTGCACGGTGTAGGTGAGTGAGGTACAAAGCCGCCATTCTTGGAGGTTTCTTCTTCATTTTCCCGTTCCCAGTCAAGCTTAATTTCGCATGTTTGGAGTAATTTGCTCGTTAGGCTGAAGGACTAGCCTAAACTGAAGTTCAAGGAGGAATAAAATGGCAATCACACTAGGTTCAAATATTGCGTCCTTACGGGCGCAACGTTCTTTGGGCAAAAGTACTAGTGCCCTTTCCGATGTATACCAGAGATTAAGCTCAGGTCA
>JAAYZI010000088.1 GCA_012514925.1 Deltaproteobacteria bacterium
CCTTGCAGATTCGACCTCGCGCTGGGCGCAAGCCATGCGCGAAATCTCCGGACGCCTAGAGGAAATCCCCGGAGAGGAGGCTTTTCCGGCTTACTTGGAGAGCCGCATCGCCGGATTTTATGAAAGGGCAGGCGCGCTTGAACTGAGAAGCGGGCAGGTCGCCTCTCTCACCATCGGCGGTACGGTCAGCCCGGCCGGAGGGAATTTTGAAGAGCCGGTGACACAAGGCACCCTCAAAGTAGTTGGTGCTTTCCACGGCTTGTCTAGATCTCGCAGCGACGCCCGGCGCTACCCAGCGATTGACCCGCTTAATTCCTGGAGCAAGTACCCCGGTGTTATCGCCCCCGCAAAAATGGAAGAGGCTCGTCACATCTTGGAACGTGGCAGTGAAGTTGAGCAGATGATGACGGTGGTGGGCGAGGAGGGCACCTCCATGGGGGACTTTATGCTTGCGCTTAAGGCTGAGCTGTTTGACCGATGTTATTTGCAGCAGGATGCTTTTAACGCCGTGGATGCATCCACTCCGGCGGAGAGGCAGCGTTTTGTGTTTGACAAACTGCTGGAAGTCTTGCGCTTGGAGTTCAACTTCAGCTCTAAAGCTGAAGCCAGACAGGCAATCTTCCGGCTAACTGATCTATTCCGCAATTGGAACTATGCTGCATCCGATACAGCCGCATACACCTCTCTATTGCAAGAGATTAACCAAGAAATCGCAAAATATATGAGGGCTGCATGAGAAAGTATTTCGACCAGATTACCAAAATTGCAGGCAACGTCGTAAGCGTACGCGCACAGGGGATCGCCTACGAAGAGTTGGCGGTAGTCACTTCAGAGCACGGCAGTTCTCTGGCTCAAGTAATTCAGCTGCAAGGAGACATTGTAACCTTGCAGGTATTCCAAGGTACTTCCGGTGTGTCCAGCGCAGATCGTATCCACTTTATGGGACATCCGGTGCAAGTACCATGCAGCGAACATCTCTTTGGCCGAGTGTTCGATGGTTCAGGCAGACCCCGCGACGGCCGCCCTGAGCCGGAAGGCGCCGCGGTTGAGCTAGGGTCGCCGCCGGTTAATCCGGTGAAGCGCCTGATGCCGGACAAGATGGTGCGCACTGGAATCCCGATGATTGACGTCTTCAATTCTCTGGTGGAATCTCAAAAGCTGCCGATTTTTTCGGTGGCGGGCGAGCCTTACAATGAGCTTCTGGCGCGCATTGGGCTGCAGGCCAATGCGGACGTGATTTTACTGGGTGGCATCGGGCTGCGTTACGACGACTACCTTAAATTCAGAGAGACTTTCGAAGGCGGTGGAGTGCTCTCTCGCACCATTATGTTCCTGCATACCGCCGCGGATCCGGTGGTGGAGGCCCTACTGGTCCCGGATCTATGCCTGGCCGTGGGTGAACAGTTTGCCCTGCAGGGCAAAAGGGTTCTAGTGCTACTGAGCGATATGACCGCCTTTGCGGATGCGCTAAAGGAAATTGCAATTGTGATGGGGCAGGTGCCCTCTAACCGGGGTTATCCTGGGGATCTCTACACCCAGTTGGCGCGGCGCTATGAAAAAGCCGTCGATTTTGACGGTGCAGGGTCTATGACACTTCTAGCTTGCACCACTTTGCCGGGAGACGACGTCACCCATCCCGTCCCAGATAATACCGGCTACATCACAGAGGGGCAGTTTTATTTACGAGGCGGACGTATCGAGCCTTTCGGATCACTTTCACGTTTAAAACAACAGGTAAACGGCAAAACACGAGATGATCATCGCGCCATAATGGACGGCTGCATCCAGCTTTATGCGCTCTGCCGTCAGAGCCGTGAAAAGCGCGAGATGGGCTTCGAGCTAGCAGAATGGGATCACAAGCTAATCGCTTACGGCAGCGAATTTGAAGAGCGTCTCATGGATCTCTCCGTAAACATCCCGCTTGAACAGGCTTTGGATCTTTGTTGGCAAATTCTGGCGACACACTTTTCTCCAGAAGAGACGGGCATCCGCCGCGCCCTAATTGAAGCACACTGGCCCAAGACGGATAGTAGCAGCACGGATAGTACAAGCACGGAGGCGCTCTAAAAAGTCATGGCCAAGCGCATTAACCTTACCCGTCCGGAGCTTAAGCGTCAGCGCGACATTTTGGCGCGTTTTCAGCGTTACCTGCCGATGCTGAAACTTAAGCAACAGCTACTGCAAGTTGGTTTGCGAGACACTGATACGCGTATAGAGCAGATTAAAGAGAAGTATAGCGCCTTGGAAAATATCTTCAGCAGCTACGTGCAGGTGTTGAATGAACCAGCAGGTGTCCCGTTTAATCAACTCGCTACCCCCAGTCAAGTAAACGTCGGGAACGAGAACATTGCTGGAGTTGAGGTGCCGGTTTACGAGGGGGTTCGCTTTGACGAGGCTCAGTACAGTCTCTTTGCCACTCCGCCCTGGTTGGATCGAGCCTTGGCGGACCGGCGGTCATTGACTGAACTGAACTCTGAACTTGAAGTGCTTAGGATGCGACGCGCCGTGCTAGCACGGGAGTTGGCACGAGCACTGCAACGCGTCAATCTCTTTGAGAAGGTTCGTATCCCGGAGGCGTTAGAGGCTATCCGTCGCATTCGTATTCAATTGGGTGACGAGATGTCAGCCGCGGTAGGACGGGCAAAGATCGCTAAGGAAAGGTTGATAAGCTCAGTGTAAGCTATGATTGAACCGATGCTAAAAGTTATGGTAGCCAGTCGCGCAAGTGATCGCAAACAGTTGCTCGCGCTTCTGCGGGAGATAGGAGTATGCCACCTAGCAGCAGTTCAGTCGCCGCAATCAGCAAAAATTGAAGAATGTACTGCAAAGATTGCCCGCACTGAGCGCGCCCTCAATGTCCTCTTGCGCTTTGTGCCGGGGGGTCCGCCACCCGAGATCCCGCCCGATGAAGCTTCAAATCGAATCCTTCTGGCTCTTGAAAAACTAGAAGATTTACGTGGGGAAGAAACAGCGCTGCAACAACAGCTGGAACGTCAACGCCTTTGGGGTATGGTCAAGAAGACCGATCTGGAGGCGCTCCAGAAGGCAGGAGTCAACCTGCGTTTTTACAGGGTAAAACGGAGCCAAATTGACGCTTTTTCAGGGGAGTGCCTTAAAGTATGCGGTCCGCTTGAGAACGGCCGAGTTCTAGTCGCCGTGGCGGGAGATGGGACCGCGCCGACTGACGCCGAGCAACTGTCCTTTCCCGATGAAGATAGGGCCACCTTAGAGCACCAGCTGACAATTACTCAAAACGCAATCAATCGTCTCACTGACGAACTAAATTCATGGGCAGGTAAACGAGACTCTCTGCAACGCTATCTAGACGAGCTTAATGAAAAGCTTGATTTCAGACGCGCTTTGGACGGAGGGTTAGAGTGCGAACATTTCTTCGCTGTACAAGGCTGGATCCCAAAATCACGGGAAGAAATGCTGCGGCACTCTCTTAGTAATGGAGGTCTTGATTGTGCTTTTTGCTTGCAACCTCCAGAATCGGACGACAATCCCCCCACGCTGCTGCGTTACCACCCCCTAGTCAAGCCGATTGCCGGCCTTTTTGATATTCTGCGCACCGTGCCAGGTTATTACGAGTCAGACTTTTCAGCCGTGTTTATGATTGCGCTCCCTATTTTTTCGGCGATTCTTTTAGGCGATGCTGGGTACGGCTTTCTGTTGTTGATGTGCGGCATTGGACTTTACAAACCCATGTCTAAGGTCGGCGGCCGCGATAAAGTGTGGCTATTGCTTACCATCGGAGCGGCAACTCTGGTGTACGGTGTATTGATGGGTAGTTATTTTGGATTCGGTCCGGATCAATTCGCCCTTTTTGGAGGGTACGTCAAGGAGAGTGGGGGCGAATTAGTAGGCGACCTGACCGCAGCCAGGCAGGGCAGCGGCTTTTGGGCGATGGTCTCACGGATCACATTGGCGCTGGGTCCGTTTTGGAAGACAGACGCGGATTTAGTGCGGATGATGCTGACGAAACTCAGCTTTATCTTAGGGGGCATTCATCTGGCTACTTCCAAAGCCCTAAGGGCGGCAATATTATTTCCCGACCAACGCGCCCTGGCCGAACTGGGATGGATCTTATTCATTTTGGGAATGCTGGGAGTAATCTGGATACTCTTTTTCGGGACTGCGCAACTGCTGGTGCCTTTTTGGGTGGTACTGTTTTTGCTTGCATGTGGCGCGCTTTTGGCTGTTTTATTTTCGGTGCCTCATCCA
>JAAYZI010000089.1 GCA_012514925.1 Deltaproteobacteria bacterium
AAATCTAAAACGGGTTTCAATTCCAAACTATCAGGATTAGACTCAATAGGAAGCGGAGAAGAAATTGTTGTTGCGCTCATGATCCAGCCTTTAAAAAGTGATTAGATCCAGTTCCTAAAGAAATTGTAGCACAGGTGGAATTGCTAACCTAATCTGGAAAACGGCCACCACGGGCATATTTTGTATCCGATACTCTAAAATGGTCCCCTAAGGAGACCTGAGTCGCATGAATATTAAATTAGGGGATTACAATGTGTTGCTAGTGTAATTATCAATGAGAAAAAATGTGAAGCCTCAAAATTTGATTATCAAAGGAGCACGAGAGAATAATCTCAAAAATCTCTGCTTGGAGCTTGAGCATGATCGCTTGAACGTAGTGACAGGGGTGTCGGGTTCGGGTAAGTCTTCGCTTGCCTTTAGT
This sequence comes from Deltaproteobacteria bacterium, assembly GCA_012514925.1. GTDB lineage: Bacteria > Bdellovibrionota_C > UBA2361 > UBA2361 > JAAYZI01 > JAAYZI01. The sequence continues at coordinate 422 of JAAYZI010000089.1, forward strand.
ACAGTCTTTGCCGAAGGTCAAAGACGCTACATTGAAACTTTCTCCCCTTATACCCGCCAGTTCTTTGACAAAGTTAAAAAACCAACTGCCGACTTCATAGCAAATGTGCGCCCAGCCATTGCTATTCAACAACGCACACGCATCACCAGCTCACGCTCAAGCGTAGGTTCCCTCACCAATATAAATGACTATTTAAAAATACTATGGGCCAACCTCTCCCGTCCGGTTTGCCCAGAATGCGGAGTGGAACTTGAAATTTGGGATGCTCCGCGATTGGCAGAGCGCCTTAAAAATTTATGCAAGTTAAAACCGGAGTCAACCTTCCTTGTGGCGGCCAGAATTGAAGTCGGAACTTTAAAAAGCTCTCTCCAGAAAGAGACAGAACGGTTGGGGATTCTTGGATACAGCCGCTTCTTCGATCCTGAGCGCGGGCAGGTTGAAACAATTGAAGAGAAAGCTCTCCCGCCGCTTGATCCAGAGCTGGGACTAATCGTTGTGCTTGACCGCATCCGCGCCCAAAGCTTCGATTTAAAAAGCGCAAAGGACTCACTTTCTCAAGCATTCTCAATGGCGCGCCAGGGTTGCTTGATTATTGAAATTCCAAATGAAACCTCACCCCACCGCAAACCCTATCTTCGTGTAAACCACGCACATGGGCAGCTCAATCAGCGGGCACACACCTATACCGTAATGGAGTTTTCAAGCGTACCATCCTGCCGTTTTTCAAAGCTTGAGCTTGAGCGCCCACAACCAGCACTTTTTTCCTTCAACCATCCCTTCGGTGCCTGCCCGGCCTGCCGCGGATTTGGAAATGTACTCGCGATAGATCCAAAGCGCTGCGTACCTAAACCCTCTCTAAGCTTAGAAGAGGGCGCGTTGGCCTGTTGGAACAGTCCCTCAACGCGAAGCCTTAAAAGAAGGTTACTGCAGTTTTGCGCCACCCGGAAAATTCCACTGGACCTGCCTTGGTCGGAACTAAAACCTGAGCACCAAGATCTTATTTTCAACCATAAGTCCAGGGAATATGTCGGGGTTAATCACTGGTTCAAACGCCTTGAAAGAAAGGCGTACAAGATGCATGTGCGAGTTTTTTTGGCGCGCTTTCGCGGCCAGTTTGTGTGCCCAACCTGCCACGGTACCCGCCTTAAACCCTCCGCTCTGGCCTATCAAATAAATGGGACGACATTACCGAACCTTTGGCATATGCCGGTGGACGACCTCACTCGCTGGCTTGAAAATTTACAGACCCGCCTTAAAACGACCCTCGCGCCTCAGCTTCAGGATGTTTTAAGCGCGTGCCTTCTGCGCCTCGGATTGCTTATTGATCTGGGCCTGCCATACCTCACCCTTGATCGCCAGGCTCGCACCCTCTCAGGCGGAGAAACGCAACGGGTTAACTTAGCTGCTGCAATCGGAAGCGACTTAATTTCAACCCACTTTGTCCTAGATGAACCCTCGGTTGGTCTGCATCCGCACGATACCAACCGCTTAATCTCGGCCGTAACGAAGCTTACCTCCCGTGGAAACAGTGTGCTGATGGTAGAGCACGATCTTGATTGCATTGCTTCAGCCCAAAATATAATTGAAATAGGACCGGGCGCTGGAGAAAAAGGGGGAGAGATTGTTTTTAACGGTCCATCTCATAAATGGAAGGGAATTCATCTGACCCCTCCAAAGCTGGTAGAATCACCTGGCACCCCCACAGCCAAGCTTGATTACCTAAGCATACGCAATGCAACCGCTAGAAACCTAAAGGGCATAAACCTGGATATTCCCATGCGCGCTTTTACGTGCCTAAGCGGGATCTCCGGCAGCGGAAAAAGCACGTTGGTCACGGAGGTGATCCTTCGCGCTTGGGAAAATTTGCAGGCTGGCATCTCGTCCTCGCAGGAAGAAAACGTGGTAGAAGGGCTTTCAAGCCTGGATCAGGTACTGCTAGTAGATCAAAGCGCGCTCTCAAAAACCCCGCGCGCCAATATCGGAACCTATACCAAAATTTGGGATGTGGTGCGCCGTCTATTTGCGGCAACTCCGGCGGCAGAGCAGCGGGCTTTGAGCGCCTCGGCATTTTCGTTTAACGTCGAGGGTGGACGCTGCCCAGCCTGTCAGGGCGCAGGGTTTATCAGAGAAGATATGCAATTTCTAAGCGATGTTTACCTCCCCTGCGAGCTTTGCCTGGGAAAGCGCTTTCAGGCACCGGTGCTCGAGATTCTATATCGCGGCTGTAGCGTCCATGACCTGCTAAATATGAGCGTTGCCAGATGCGCCGAGCTTTTCTCCGACCAGCCTCTTATAACCGCAGCCTGTCACACCCTGACTGCACTGGGACTTGATTACCTGACTCTGGGGCACCCCCTTAGTGAACTTTCAGGTGGAGAGGCCCAGCGCCTGAAACTAGTCCCTTTCGTACAAGAAGCTAAGGGTCATACGCTGCTAATCTTTGATGAGCCTACTACTGGGCTGCACTATCATGACGTTGAGCGTTTAATAGCTCTTTGCAAACTGTTAGTTTCAAAAGGGCACACCCTTATCTGTGTTGAGCATAACCTCAGCCTTATCGCGGCGGCTGATTGGATCGTAGACTTAGGCCCTGAAGGCGGAATGAAAGGTGGTTATCTGGTTAAAGAGGGCACGCCCTTCTCATTTGTTCACGATCAAGATTCTAATTCTCTAACTGCTTCTCACCTAAAACGTTTTATTGCAGACGCAGCCAGAACCAACGGGACTGGCTCCAAGACCACCAGAAAGACAAGCCCTTCGCCCAAAGCGATCCTAATTCAAGGGGCGCGGGAGCATAATTTAAAAAATATCAATGTAGAAATTCCACTCAATCAGATCGTGGCGATTACTGGCGTTTCCGGTTCGGGCAAATCATCTATCGCTAAAGACATCGTTTACGCCGAAGGACAGCGCCGCTACCTGGATTGCCTCTCTCCCTACGCCCGCCAATTTATAAAGGAGCTCAAAAAACCAGATATTGATCGTATCTCTAATGTTAAACCCACAATCTGTGTTTACCAACACACCTTTCAGCCCTCGCGCCTTTCAACCCTGGCGACAATGTCAGAAACATATAACTTTTTACGTTTACTCTATAGCAAAACGGCCACCCAAGTTTGCCCAGACCATCCTGAACATGCAGTCTCACATCAATCCGCCGACTCAATTGCGTCTGAGATTAAACGCCTTAAGGCGAAAGTTGTGCGCATCCTGGCACCGGTAATAAACCATAAAAAGGGCAATCACAAAGCCATTATTGCCCGCGCCTTAGCCTCCGAGGTCAGCGAACTACGAGTCGATGGAAACTTTCTTTCTCCCGGCAAGGTCAGCGAGGGCCTTGAGAGAACACGCACTCACTCCATTGATTTTACGATGGCCAAGTTTAATCCAGCGCGCATGGAACCGGCTTTAATCAGTGATGCAGTGGCGCAAGCCTTGAGCCTTTCCGCCGGAACCTTAATCGTGCATACGGAGGAAGGTGAAGAGGTCTTCAGCATGGAGCGTTCCTGCCCGGTCTGTAAAAAGGGTTTTTTCAAACCCGATCCGGAAGATCTCTCCTTCCATTCCACCCGCGGAGCTTGTCCCAAATGCGCCGGATTTGGTGTGGACCGCCGCGGTCACCTCTGCCCGGCCTGTCAGGGCGCGCGTATCAATTCAAACGGCCGACATTTGCTACTGGGAGGAAAGAATATTCACGAGGCCTGCCTGCTCACCCCATCTGAACTTTGCTCGTTTCTAAAGGGACTAAATCTTGACCCAGCCCGAGCCGACCTGGCGGCCCCAATTTTGAGCGAGCTTTTCTCCAAATTAGAAACTCTCCAGGCGCTGGGGCTCGATTACTTAGTGCTGGATCGCGAGTGCTCTTCTCTTTCAAGCGGCGAGCTGCAAAGACTGCGCCTAGCAGCCGCCATGGGTTCCAGCCTAACCTCGGTGCTTTATATCTTCGACGAACCAAGCGCCAATTTGCACCCACTAGATAACGCTAAAGTTCTAGATCGTCTACGGGACCTAAAGCAAAGGGGAAACTCGGTCATTGTGATTGAGCATGACGCCGCAAGCATCCTAGCTTGCGAGCATGTGATCGATGTTGGGCCGGGGGGTGGCCATCTAGGAGGAGAGATTGTTTTTTCAGGACCGCTTAGCGCTTTCTTAAAATGTGATCGCTCCCTTACCGCTCAAAGCATCCGATCCAGCTCTACGCCTCCACTAAAAAGCCGCCTAAAACTCGACCACACGCTAAGCGTCAATTGCGCGCCCTTACACAATATCAAGTCCCTCAAGCTGGACCTTCCACTAGGATGCATCCTGACAGTAGCTGGTGTTTCGGGCGCTGGCAAAAGCACACTGGTGCACGGTATTATTTCTGACACGATCTTAAACGGTCAATCGACAAAGAAGAGTGCCTGGAAGAAATGCGGCACCGAGATTAAGTCTACGGTAGAGATCGAACGCTTGCTGCTTGTAGACCAACAACCGATTGGCCATAACCCTCGTTCTACTCCCATGTCTTACCTCGGCATCGGAGATCATATTCGAAAACTCTTTGCGCAGACGATTGACGCCAAATCACGTGGCTGGAGCGCCTCGTTTTTCTCTTATAATAGCGGCCAAGGACGCTGCCCAAACTGCAAGGGCCGCGGTGATATTAAGTTGGAGATGAGTTTTCTACCTGAAGCTCATATGCCTTGTGAGATTTGTCATGGCAAGCGTTTCCGAGAAGAAGCAGATTCGGTGCGTTTCTTAGGGCTCTCTATTAGCGAGGTCTTAGGACTGACGATTCAGGAGGCCTGCCAGAAATTTGCAAATCATAGAAAAATTCATCAGGTTCTTTATCACGCTTGTGAAATCGGGCTTGGTTATCTTACTCTTGGGCAGAGCTCAACAACGCTCTCCGGCGGCGAGAGCCAGCGTCTTAAACTTGTGGCGGAACTTGGCGCCAGCCGCAAGGGGCATACTTTGTATGTCTTAGATGAACCCACCACTGGTTTGCATAAAAGTGATGTCATGCGCCTGCTTAAAATTTTAAAAAGTCTCACCGCCTCAGGAAATTCAGTGCTTCTAATCGAGCATGACGTCGATATCATTAATGCCTCAGATTATGTGCTTGAACTTGGTCCCGGTCCAGCCGAAAAAGGTGGCAAGGTGATTTTTCAAGGAACGCCTCACCAGCTTCTGAAAGCAAAAACGCCATGGGGCAAACTACTAAGGGATTATGCATGCGCAGAGAACTCAGTGTCATATTTACCTCCCAAGCACTGTGGAAAGTGCTAAAAGACTGGCTCATGGTAACCATTCACATAAATATTACTTTCTCCGGAGAAAGTGAAATTAACTCCGCATGTTTATAGGCGCCACCTTCAAACACTTCGAATAGTCCAAAAATGTTAGGGTCGTAAAGCCTAAAAGGATGATCGACTTGCCGCTCTATGATATCAGCTGCTGGAATCATGGCTCAAGAATAAGCTCCGCATTTTTCACCACACACCAAAGAGAATCATACCGTCCGCGCGGGGGTTTGGCTGGGTCAAGTAATACCTTGATAGGCCGTTCTTTCTGCAACGCTCTCAGCAGCGGCTTAACCTTCTCATCAAATCCAAGAGCCGATAGTAGCCACCCTAACCGGCGCACCAAACTACGGTCCTGCTCTCTAACGCTGGCATCAAGCAGGTCTTTTATCCGGATATTTTCTGCTAGCTCAGCCAAAACGGGCGTAATACTATCAAAACCGCCAAGACGTGACTGAAAGCGAAGTAAATCAAGTGCGGTCCATGCTGGGGTCGAAACTGGAACGTCACCGGTCTGAGTCCGGCGGTCTTCGGTCAGTCCGTGTGGAAGCTGTCGGCTTACAAAAAAAGAAATCCGGGTTCGTTTAGTTTTAACCTTCCTTGTTTGCTTAACAGTCACCACATGCAACTCTTGCGGCTGCTGGTGACCAGCACCATGCCAAGCAGCCGCCGTGAGAAGCCCGACATAAAAAGGTAATCTACGGACTTTCATTAGTTTAGATAAATACCATTCTGCCGGAACACCTCCAGCACCCTTATATTCTAAAGGCACAATCGCATAAAAGCCTCGACACACTCGCTCAATACGGCCGGAAGCGCAAAGCCGCTGAATGGCTTTCGTAAGAGTGGGGGCCTGCTTCGATAGTGCCGCTTGCGCTTCAGCCCTGGTAAACGCGTATTGTCCGCGAGATTGCTGCTCGTTTACCCATGTCGCCAAAGAAATCGTCCCTTTCCCCATGGTGTATACTATATCCTATGTGGACGTATTGTGTCCACTTATAAGAATTGGGAGACCCATTTTTGCCTACCAAACCCAATTTCATAGGCCTACGGCCACATTAAGCACGCTTAAAACAAAAATTACATGATCAATTCCACACTGTAACCATTCACATAAATATTACTTTCTCCGGAGAAAGTGAAATTAACTCCGCGCCACCACCCAGGCAGAAAACAAAAAACCACATGATCAATTCCACGCGTGGACGGTACTGTAACCATTCACATAAATATTACGTAAGCGTTCAGGTGTAGTGAGTAACCGTTCACGTACGGAATTAATTACACAGAATCTACAAACACTAAAGCCGAGGTAAAAGGCCCCTGAGGAGCTCTTTTGGGGGCTAAAATACTACTACGCCTGCGTACCCGCTCCTGCAAAGTCTTTTTCATCTTTCGACTCGCGATGAAACCTGATGAAATACCCAAATTGGACTTTTAACAACCTGTTTAACATGGTGACGGCGGGAGTAGTCTATGACAAAGATTACGGTCAAGCACCCCATAGTTGAAATTGACGGTGACGAGATGGCGCGGGTGCTGTGGCACGCCATTAAAGACCGGCTGATTCTTCCCTATCTTAACCTCGAATTGGAGTATTTTGATCTCTCCATTCAAAACCGTGAGCGCACTTCGGATGAAGTCACCCTCAAAGCCGCGCAGGCTGTGAAAAACAGAGGCGTTGGAGTTAAGTGCGCAACCATCACCCCGGATGAAACGCGAGTCAAGGAATTTGGCTTAAAACACATGTGGAAATCACCAAATGGCACGCTCCGTAACTTTATCGGCGGGGTTATATTTAGAGAGCCGATTGTGTGCCGCAATGTACCAAGATTAGTTTCTTCTTGGAG